>NZ_JBPEHH010000032.1:0-52537 GCF_054177595.1 Haladaptatus ordinarius
CGGTTCGGTTCTCTCCATCTGTGGACTCTAGTTCTCCTTCACTCAGCTACTACACCAGCGTTCACTCTGGTCATCCGTGACTCAGCACAGCTCACGAAGCGACGCTCGGGAAGTACCGATAATCACAATACAGCCAAGTTGATGATGTTAGAACAGTTCGATGTTAGTATGCCCACACCGCCAGGGAACTCTGATTCCGAAGCAGAATCGGGTGACGACACGAATTGGCTGGATGCGATGCGGATGGAACTCGACCGGTATCGAGATGAAAATGACGAAACCATCGTCACTCTCCACAGCATCTATGACTTCTCTGAACGACGCCTCTCGGTTCAATTCCCGGAAAACAACCACGTAAGGGCCAAGATACGACAACTCCTTCGAGAGCTGCGCACAGTGGAGAAGTCGAGTTCCTCGATGATAGGGGAACGTACCGTATAACGAGAGCAGCTGACGAAGTGCAGCGTGCACGAACAGAACTGGAAGCGATACTCGACTCGGAACCCCGTTTAACCGAGGAGACAACGGAGTTCACCGAAAGCCGTCGTCGCGCACGCGACCATGCCTTTGCTGAGCTCGTCAAGGAAGCCTATTCTCAGACGTGCGCGATTTGTGGAAGCAGTCGTGAAACACCATCTGGAACCGCGGAAGTCGAAGCGGCACACATCTATCCGAAGCGTGGGGGCGGTGCAGATGACATTCGGAACGGCCTCGCACTCTGTAAATTGCATCACTGGGCCTTCGATACTGAACGGCTCGCGGTCGGTGACGAGTACGAGATTTTAGTGAAGGATGCTCCCGACCGTGAAGGATACCACGAATTCAAGCAGTTGGACGGTGATTCAATAACGCTACCTATCAGCGAAGAAGCTGTGCCTCATTCGCTGTTCCTCGAAGCACATCGGGAACTCAATGGGTTCGAATCCTCTGGTTAGTTGCGGCCGCTGAGTCCCGACTGATGGGTTCGTTTCTCCACATCCATCTCTGGTGAGGAACGCCTCCCCGAGGATATACCTCCTCACGAAACTGCGGTCGCTGCTCCGTCTTCTCACACTCTGTGCGTCGGTCGTAGCGCTCGTCAAGAAACCCGGTAAGACGGGTCGCCTCGGCTCGTGTTCATGGCGGTAGGGCCAGCCTATCCCCTCGTATTGGCCAAAACCGGTACTCGCCCGACTGAACAATCCTGGTTTGTTATTGTCATCTTCGTGCTCTTTCATCCGTGCGTTCTCAGTGGTGACATCGCGGAACACGCACGCAGCAGGGGAAAATAATGGGACACTCAACCGCAAAACCATCACCAATAAGCGTTGCTTTTCCGCGTCGATGGAACGGGAATCGACCATTCGTGTCGGGATGGTTTCGTTCCGCGTCGGTCTATCAGCACACGATGACCTACATTGACGCGCGCATCGACTGGGAGGACGAAGACGGCGAGGAGGGTGGTCGCTAATGGAGTATTCCGACTGGGAGTACAACCCTGAGATGACGCGCGCTCAATACGATATTTTCGACGGCGTGTCCGTGGGCGATTGGATTCGTCTGGGAACGACTGGAACGCGTCGGTTGTCGAATTCCGCAAGCCCGAAGCGTAGTGGCGACCCTAATCGAACATTTTTCGACGTACCCCGCCAGCGGTTTTGGCGGGACAATTCCCCTTCGGGGGTGATTAAATTGAACCGACGAACAATCATGAAAGCTCTCGGAAGCCTTGCGGCGCTCGCTGGTGTACAGGGATTCGTCGGACGCGGACGCGGCGTCCAATCCGGCGAATCGGTACTGACAATCACCGCCCCGTATGGCTCGGAAACGTTCTATCAGTTTCAGGTCACGGGCGGGGTGCGGAAATTGTCGTCCGACCCGTACGGCACGGTTCCAGCGGGGGCCGTGACGGTTGACGGCGAAGACGACGTGAACGGCTGTCTCGTGCATGGGGCAACGAACGGGGGTGCGGACGTGTACGCCATCTCCGGCGAGGTGACGTACGCGAACCTGTCGGGCACGGGCAAACAGGACGGCACGGCGCGTGTCTACTGGAACGGTCAGGACGTGTCCGGGTCGTTCGAACGCGGCACGCCGCCATCGTCGGACACGAACACCGACTGCGGTCACCGTCGGCGTCCCGCCAGCACAGTGGTGTGTGACGGCACGCGCGCGACGACGCAGGTGCAAGTAACCGTGCAGGCCACACAACAGGTGTGGTATGACGGACAGCCCAGCGACATTCAGACGGTGCTTGTCTCACCCGGTGAGCGGGCGGAGATTGACTTCGACGGCGCGCTCGTCTGTCTCGCCATCGACGGCGGTGACTTAGACGTGCAAATCCGCTATCGCGGTGATAGCGCATGAACGTCAACAACATGGTTGACGCCTTACAGAAAGGCGACTTCATCGTCGTGTGGTATGGTGAAACCGACGACCCACGCAACAGGACGGTGAAAACCGTCTATTCAGACGTGCAAGTCAACGGTTCCGATGCGCACCCACATGTCGAAGTGTGGGGACGTGCCGACCGAAAATTCGGCTTTGAAAAACGACCCGAAGACGATGAAACGTATGTCTGGTTGTACAAGACAACGCCGTCACGCAAGGGCGGGCCGCGTTTTCGGGCGTATGCCCCGGTTCGGCGGCTGATAATCGACCGACGCACGGGCTGAGTAAATTCTGATTCCGCAACTCTTTGGCCCTTGAATACCGACGACCTAACTGAACGAACAGCGACTGATACCAACGACCCAGACGCCGACAAGTCGTATATCCGTATTCAGAGGTTCCTGTGAAACACGCGGTAAGTAGTCATCTCAGTCACTCTTCGGTCTTCTGGTGTAGCCCAAACGCGCACTCCAGGCCAAACATGACGAGAACCATCGTGAGTGCCTGAACGATGAAGAGTTCTTGATTCACCAGTAGACCAGCAACGAGAACGCCGACACTCCCCGACACCCCTAAGAAGACTGTATACTGTCCACGAGAGAGGTTCCTCAGCCACTCATCACACTGGTTGTAGAGACGTTTCACAGTAGTTATATTCAAACAAGACACCCTCGTCCTGACAAATCTATTGCGAAAGTACACCACTTCCCGAATCAAGCGACTCAGTTTCAGACACCGTTCTAAATAAAGAAATCGAATTACCAATTCCTGTTATATATCGTCAAGGAACCCGCGTCGCTGCTCCATCTTCTCACGCTCCGTGCGCCGGTCGTAATGTTCGTCGATAACCGTCTGTGTGACGTTCGCTCGGTCGCTCACTACCCGTGGGGGCACGTCCCGCTGTAACCAGTGCGTAATCGCGCCTCGCCGAACCGCGTGTGGTGAAACACTGCTCGGACACTCGTATGCCGTCGCTCGCCGCGCTGCTTCACAGGTGTCCGGCGTCCGGTCGTGCGGACACTCGTCAGTGTAGACACAGGGGCGGGTGTAATCGTACACGTAGCCCTGAATGGTTGTGAAATGTATCCGGCCATGTGCCGTCGCCAACAGTGGCTCGCGTCCGTGGTCATCGGCTACGTCGGGGCGTCGGTCGGCGACCCAGTCGTCCAGCAGTTGGCACACCCAGCCGTTGAGTGCGACCAGTCGCTCCCCTTCCTGGCCGTTCTTTATTGGCGTCCCCGTCTCCGGCCGGTGCGTGACCGCAAGCAGTTGTTCGTTAGGGTCATAATCGGCCACGTCGAGCGCTCGTGCCGCCCCCCGCCGCATCATCGTATGCCACAACAGCGTGAGCGTCACGTGCGGCAGGGACGCGTACTCGTACTTTTCCAAGTAGGCAAGCACCGCGTTGGCCTGCTCGGTGTCGAGCAGTACGTCGCGAGCGTTGTCGCCGGGGGCGAGACTCGGTGATTGGACTTTCGTCGAGAGGTCGGGCGTGACGGCGTCCACGAGTCCACACCAGCGGATGAACACGCGGAGCGTGTCCATCTGGGTTTTGACGGTGGCCGGGCGCAGGTCGCCTTCGTTGCGTCGCCAGAGTTTGTAGCGGTGCAGGTCACGCCCAGTGAGCGTGTTCAGGTTGTCGATGTCCTGCTCGTCACACCAGCGCAGGAAGTGGCCGAGCCGCGATGAGTGACTGTAGAGGGTGGCCGTCGAGAGTTCGGTTTGTTTTTCGTCCAGGTACAGGTCCAGTGCGTCTTCTGGCGTTATCGGTTCGAGGTTTGTTGTCTGCATTGTTGCCTCGCAAACCGGGTGGACGATGCTGACAGCCAGTCCCGTGGCGACGGGTTACCTTCAGCTGCTGTTTCGGCCGGCCCTTAGTTCCACGTGGTGTCGGTGGCCGCTTGGCCCACGCAGTTGTCGCGGGTGAGCGCGAACGGAGGTGAGCGCGAGTCGTGGAAGAGGTTCTGAAACTTGTTTTCAAGTTCTCTTCCTTTGGTTCAAATCCTGCAGCACCCATCACGTTCTACGGCGGTCTGCATCTCGCAGACGGCATCGGGTCACTAGCATACGTTACGGGGTCGTCCCTCGTCTGGGGTAACGTTTTCAGATGGTTTTCGAAAGCTTCCTCGGCGAGTCTGAGAAAAGACTATAGGTGAATGTTGATATTTCGCACGTAACGACCGATAGCCCGAGAACGAATCGGACGAATGCAGAAGGGTCCGAACGGGTTCCCCGTCTTCAGTGCGGAAAGAACGTCTTTCACCGACACCAGCGGAGACGGTAGCGAGCGCGACTTCGCCGGGGTGAGCGGGGATGGACACGGGCCTATCGACAGCGAGGATGCCATGCAATCAATCACCGTTACACCGACCTAGTCCATGCAGACCACATCCACATACCGTACGAACCGAGACCTGTTCTCGAACTACTACGTCGAAGAGCGCCTTCCAGAGACGGAGGCCTGGGACGACGTCGACAACACGTCGCTTCGGGAGGCGTACGACCGGATACGTGAACTGTGGTCCCGAGAGAAGGACACCGCGGCGAAACGAAACGAGTCTCGGCTCGAAGCGAAGTTCATCCGGCCGCTGTTTCGAACGCTGGGCATTCCCTTCGAAGCCAGAGAGAAGGGAGGGCGGAACGACCGACTACCCGACTACGGGTTCTTCGAATCCACGACTGCTGCGCGAGACGCGTGCGAACGACGTGATGGGGGCGATTTCTACGACGATGCCGTAGCAGTCGCGGACGCGAAGCGATGGGGCCGCCCGCTCGACACTCGCGGCGAACGGAACCGCGATTTCGAAAATCCTAGCTATCGGATTCACGTCTACCTGCAGGAGACGCCCGCACAGTGGGCGGTCCTGACGAACGGAAAGCAGTGGCGGCTCTACTACGGGCAGACGAGTCATCGGCTCGACTCCTACTACGAAATCGACCTGCCGACGATGCTGGAGGACGGTGGTTTGGCGGATTTCAAGTACTTCTATCTCTTCTTCCGGCACGAGGCGTTCGTCCCGGATTCCGGCGGTGATTGTTTTCTCGACGACGTTTACCGCGAGAGCAACGTCTTCGCACAGGAGTTGGGCCAGAACCTGCAAGACAACATCTACGAGGCTATCGAGGTCCTCTCGCAAGGATTTCTGGACTACGCCGACAACGACCTGAGTCGTGACACGCTAGTCGAGAAAGACCTCGTCACGGATTCCACCGCCGACTTCGAGGACGCTCGACTCAGTCTCGTCCACGACAGTTCGCTCGTCTACCTGTATCGGCTCATCTTCGTGCTGTACGCCGAGAGCGAAGGACGAAACCTGCTCGACACTTCCAACGAGATATACGAGAACACCTACAGTCTGGACTCGCTCAAACGGGAGGTAGCCCAGGAACTCGACAGCGACGACTCGAAGTACCACGGATCGCAAAACGACCTGTGGTCACGGCTCGCCGAACTGTTCGCGCTCGTCGACCGGGGGAGCGAGTCCAGCGGCATTCCCGAAGAAGACCTCTCCGTTCCGGCGTACGATGGCGGCCTGTTTCGGACCGACCCGGACGACGACGACAGCCGTGAGACACGCTTTCTCGCCGAGTACGAAGCAGGGGACGCGGCCGTCGCGAGGGTCATCGAACTCCTGACGCGCAGCGAGGACACGAACGGCGGTGGAACGGTCTTCGTCGATTACTCCTCGCTGGACGTTCGCCACCTGGGGAGCATCTACGAGGGCCTTCTCGAGTACCGCCTCGACGTGGCCGACGAACCGCTGGCGCTCGAAGATGGGGAATACGTGGTCGCAAACGAAGACGACGAGACCGTCGTCGAAGGAGACGAGGTGTATCTGACCACGGACTCCGGCGAGCGAAAGACGACCGGTTCGTACTACACCCCAGAGTACGTCGTCGAGTACATCGTCGAGAACTCGCTCGCCCCCCTCGTAGAGGATATCCGGGAAGAACTGGTCGGCCAGAGCTCGTTCGGTGCGAACCGCGGATTCGCAGACGAGTTCGCCCGGCGGGTGTTCGACCTGAAGGTGCTCGACTCCGCGATGGGAAGTGGTCACTTCCTGACCAACGCGGTCGACTATCTCGCCCGACAGATAATCGATGCACAGGAGCGGCAGGCGAAACAGCAGGGTATCGAGACGGTCGATTCGGACCACGACGTCAACTGGGCCAGACGGCAGGTCGCCCAGCGCTGTCTCTACGGTGTCGACGTGAACCCACTCGCGGTCGAACTGGCGAAGGTGTCGCTTTGGCTCCGGACGCTCGCCGACGAACGACCGCTGGCGTTCCTCGACCACCACCTGAAGACGGGCAACTCACTGGTCGGATGCGACGTTGCGGAAATCGAGGAACTGGACACGGCGGGCGGTGGTGAGGGCACGAACGCGACGGTAGCCGACTTCGGTAACGCCCGGAAGGGAACCATCGAGCAATCGATGTGCACCTACCAGGACTTCATCGCCACCGAGAATCAGGAACTCGCCGACGTCGAACAGATAGAAGCGAGGTACGACGAGTTCGAGCGCGACGAATTACGACGGCGACTGGACGCGATGGCGAACGTGTACACTGCGGCATCGTTCGGACTGGATTGCGTCCCGACCGATGTCTACGAACGGTTGGCCCTCGCGCTGGAAGACGATTCGGAGTGGGAGTCACTTGCGAGCAGCCAGTGGTTCGAGGCTGCCCAACGCCTAGCGGCGGACGAATACTTCTTCCACTGGAAACTGGAGTACCCCGAAGTGTTCTACGACGAGTCGGGCGACGAACGGTCGGACGGTGGTTTCGATGCGGTCATCGGAAACCCCCCGTACGTCAACGTATCGCAGATACCAGCAAACCAACGGGGGTACCTTTCTGACGCGTTCTCCGAAACCTACGCGGGAAACAGCGACATCCTCTATTACTTCATGCAACTCGGCCTCGAACTGTCACGTGACGGTGGGAGGGTCGGACTCATCGTCGCTCGGTATTTCACACAGGCTCGCTACGCCGACGGACTTCGGGAATACCTGCTCGAAAACGGTAGGATGGACAAAGTCGTGGATTTCGGCAATTTCCAGGCGTTCCCCGGGATCGACGTCCTCGCTGATATCGTCTTCTGTACTCGGGACGAAGAACCCGAAGAGTACGACGTAACCGTCGTGAAACTGAGCGACGACAACGTGGGGACGGACCGGGTCAGAGACGCCCTCCCCGGCGAGGACCCGGATACGTTCTCGACCGTCGACCTCGACGTCGGGACGCTGTCCGAACGCCCCTGGAACCTGATAGACGAGACGACGTCACGGATCAAACGGAAAATGGAGGCCATCGGCTGGGAACTCGGAACGCACTACGACGTCGTCCAGTCGATGCAAACCGGATTCAACGAGGGACTCGTCGTCGACGAAGAGACGGTCGACGAGTACGATATCGAACCGTCGTTACTGCGACCGCTCGCCAAGACGAAGAACGTTCGTCGGTATCTCATCGAAGACCTCGGCGAATACGTCCTCTGGACGGAAGTCGACGACATCGACGAGTATCCGAACGCGAAAGCGTACTTAGAGCAGTACCGCGACGAACTCGCCAATCGATACGACATCGAACAACGCGGCGCAAACTGGTGGCAGATCAGCAACCCCCGAAACGAGGAACTGTTCAGTCGTTCCGAACCACGGATTCTGACTCCGTTCATGTCCACGAGCAATAAGTTCGCCATCGACACCGACCAACGGTTCAACGATGGCGGGGACATCAGAGCGGTGTTCGCACGGGAGAGCGCACCGACTTCGATGGCGTACGTCCTCGCCATCCTCGATTCGAAACTCGGCGAGTTCTACCACAAGAACACTGCGAAGCTCAAGCGAGACGGCTATTACGAGTACTACGGTAGTGTGCTGGAACGGTTTCCCGTCTACGACGTCTCCACCGACGAACCGGAACCAGACGTCGTGAACCGCGTCGAACACCAGTACGAACGCTACAGACGAGGAGAGATCGATAGCATCCCCTGGCTGCAAGCGCACGGAGACGACCTCGCTGCCAAAGGTGCCGTCGTCCACGACCTGTTAGGAACCCTCGCAGAACGGATGCGAGAATTTCGAGAACGACGGTCGGCGCTCGACCTGCACCTGCCGGAGTATCTCGGCAGCTACGACGACGGTGTCGCCCTCGGCGAGATGGACGGATACCAGCCAGCGCCGGGTGTCGGCGAGTCGGTCCTCGGTGAGACGGCGACCACTCGGGAGAAACTTCGAGTCGGACGCGTCGACGTAACGGACCGAGGAGGGACGCTCGTCGTCGAAGCGAGCGCACGGTACAAACCCGAAGACGAAGGCGAGTTCGAGACCGACAGCTGGGGATACACCGAGACTGGCCTCAAGCCGGCGTTCCGGTTCACTGGGCTGGACGAACCGCTCGAAGCACTCGTGAAGACGTTCGTCGAGTACGCTGTGAACGAAGGAAACGAAAGGTTCGCCAACTTCCGCTCTACGGCAACGAAGAACAAATCCCTCGTCGATAGATTGAACGAACTCACGCTTCCGGCACTCGCAGACGTCGAATCGGGCCTGACTCGATACGTCGAAACTGCCGAGACGGCGAACGAACTGGCCACACAGCGACGTAAGACCGACGAGGTCATCGACGAAATTGTTTTCAGACTCTACGGACTCACCGAGTCGGAAATCGAGACGGTGAACGAACTGTTCGAAGGAGAGTGATTCGAGGGACGGTGACGACGTCACCGTCGGACAATCAGAGCGAGAGTGAGCCGGACGATCCGGGGAAACCACCTGTCGAGGATGGTAACTAATCGTTATGCCAGTCGTTACCATTGTATCGAGACATGGTGTGTCCGTACCTCGAATACAGCGACGAAAATGACGGGGTAACGTTCGCCGAGCCACGGGCGTACTGTACCGTCGTCGACGAGTTCGTCCAGCCGATGCGCGCCGACGTCTGCAACGACCGGTACGAACTGAGCCACGAGCACCACTGCGAGATATTCCGCCAGCACGTCTCGGGGGACGACGAATGAGCTACGGAGCGTATCTGGCAGGCGAGCCGGTCGTCGTCACGGCGGCACTGACCGGTGGTGTTCACGGCAAAGAGGCCAACCCCAACCTGCCGGAGACGCCCGAGGAAATCGGGCGAGCCGCAGCCGCAGCGGAGGACGCTGGCGCTGCTATCGTCCACTTGCACGCTCGCGAGCCCAACGGTGAGCGTTCGTTTGCAACCGAGCGGTTCCAGGCGATAGACGACGCAGTCAGAGCGCACGCCGACGACGTCATCGTCCAGCACTCGACGGGCGGGACTGCCGCACCGGTCGAAGACCGCCATCTCCCACTGCGAACCGACCCGCCGCCGGAGATGGCGTCACTGGACATGGGGCCACTGAACCGATACGACCACCTCACGAGCGAGAACACGCGAGCGATGGTCGACGACCTCTACGACGAGATGGCAGACCGCGGCATCAAACCGGAACTGGAGGTGTTCAACGACGGTCACCGCAACGAGGTGTACGGACTCCTCGACCGTCGCGACCTCGCCGACCCGGTGTACGCGACGCTCATCTTCGGGCCGGGAACGCTCACGCGACCGCATCCCCGGAATTTCCTCAACGCTATCGACGGGCTTCCCGACGGTGTCCTGTTCAACACGCTCGGATTCGGCAGACACCAACTCCCGTTCGCGACGATGGGCATCCTGTTCGGCGGGCACGTTCGCGTCGGTCTGGAAGACAACGTCTACTACCACCGGGGCGAACTCGCAGAGAGCAGCGCGCAACTCGTCGCACGCGTCATGCGAATCGCCGAGGAACTCGGGCGAGAGGTCGCCACACCCACACAGGCACGGGAGATACTCGGACTGTGACCTGCGAGTGTCCCAGACCACGTCCTTCATGCCGCTCGCCCCCGACCTCTCGACCGAATGTTGCCCCTGTTCTACGATTTCACGGACGAAACGGTACTCGTCTTCGGCGGGGGGAGAGTGGGCCTCCGGAAGGCTCGCTACTTCGCACAGGAGGCGGCCGTCGTCGCCGTCGTCGGCCGGGAGTTCGCCGACCGAAACGTCGACGTGGAACTGGTCGAGGCATACCTCCACGTGGACGACGTTTCGACCTGGTTCGACCGCGCCGCGCCCGTGCTCGTCGTCGTTGCGACCGACGATACTGCCCTCAACGACGCAATCGAGACCGAGGCCCGCGAACGCGGTGTCCTGGTCAACCGCGCCGACCGACACGGTGAACGCGAGTTCGGAAGCGTCGTCGTTCCCGCGACGGTACGAGACGGCGACGTCGTCGCTGCGGTCGCAACCGGCGGCCGAAGTCCGGCCCTGAGCAAACATCTGCGCCAGCGAATCGAACCCTTGCTTGATGGCGCGGACGCGATGGCCGAACTAACTGCCGATATCCGGGAAGAGCTGCGAGACGAGGAAATTTCGGCCGAAGACCGTCACAGAGCGATTCGAGGTGTCGTCGAGTCGGACGCCGTCTGGAACGCGGTTGCGACCGGACGGGATGGTCGACGGGAAGCGAGCGCCACAGTGGAAGCCGCCGTCGGTTTCTCGCTCACCCGAGACTGAGCGTCCCGTCACCGTCGGGGTTCGGCGCGAGTTCCTCGCCCGTCCGGCGGTCGACGAGGTGAATGACGCCCGCGTCTTTCTTCGCGGGGCAGACCGCCGCAGCGTGGACGTTCTCGGGGAGGTCGTCGTCGGAGAGGAAGTACGTCGTCGGCGTTCCGAGTCCAGTCGACAGGTCCATCGCCCAGTTGTCGGCAACCTCGGCACACTTCCCAGCGCCGAAACACCGCGCACCTTCGAAGATTATCTTGTACGGTTTCTCCTCGACGGGTGGAGCGTTCGTCACGGCGCGAACCTCCGCAACGCGTCGAGCGTGTCGGTGGCGTCGCCGTCGTCGATCGTCTTTCGGGCGACAGCCAGTCCCTCGTCTACGGATGCGGCGTCACCACCCGCGTAGATTCGGAACGCGGCGTTGAGCGCCACTGCGTCGGCGAGGCCGTCCTCGCGCTCGCCGGACAACACCGACTCGGTTATGCGGGCGGAGTCGGCGGACACGTCACCGACTTCGAGGTCCTCGCGCTCGACGGCCATCCCGTAGGATTTCGTCTCGATTTCGTAATTAGTCAACCCGCCGGACTCGTTCCACTCGGCGACCTTGGTGTACCCCGGTCTGACGTCGTCGTAACCCTCCAATCCCTGGAACAGAATCGTTCGCTCGGCGTTCGACGTTCGACTCGCTCGCAACGTATCGACGATTCGCTTCGCGAACGAGAGGTGGTAGAAACTCCCGAGATGAACCCCCGCGTCGGCGGGGTTCGCCAGCGTTTCGACCGTGTTCACGAACGTCCGAACGCCGACCGCAGCCCGCTGGTCCGAGAGGGCGGCGACGTTCGGGTTGAACCGCGACTGGTCGTAGAAGCCGAAACCGACCGAGTCGACCATCGCCGCGCTCGCTTCGGGGTCGAGGTCGGTCGCCACGTCGAGTTCAGCCAGGACGTGACGATACGCACACCCCTCCGTAACCGGCACGCGGTCGCCACTGTGGACGACGACCGGTGTTCCCGAGGCGGCTGCGACCACCCCCGCAGCCACGCCGAGAAGCGCCGTCTCGCGCTTGCCGTCGTAGTTCGCACCGCAGTCGACCGGGTCGGCGTCGGGACGGACCGCCTCGACCGACCCGTCGCGCATCGCGTCGAGGAAGCCAGCCAGCTCCTCAGGCGTGTTGCGCTTCCAGCGGTTCGCCACCCAGAACCCACCGAGCGTCGTCGGGTCGGCCTCGCCCGCGAGGACTCGAGCGAACGCCTCGTACGCCTGGTCGTAGCTCATGTCTGCTGCCGACTTCGGGCCGGAACCGACCTGCGACATCAGTTCTCGAAGGCCCATCACTCGACACCTCGCTCGGAGACTGCTCGCTTGCTCCCGAGAGGGAAATCGACCGAGGGTACACCGTGTAAAAATTCGGCGACACGGTCGCGGACGGAGACCACGTCACCGACGATGGTCACGGCTGGTGGTTCGATGCCCACCTCGTCGCGGCGCTCCACGATGGTTTCGAGCGTTCCCGTGACGGTGAACTCTGCCTCACGGGTCGCGCGCTCGACCATGGCGACCGGCGTCTCCTCTGGAACGCCGCCAGCGCGCAAGGCGGCCACGTTGTCGGGAAGTCGACCGACGCCCATCAGCACGACGAGCGTTCCACCCGCTCTCACGGTCGCCGCCAGCGCGTCCCAGTCGAGGGCGCTCTTGGGTTTCGTGGGGTCTTCGTGACCCGTGACGACGGTCACGCTGGACGCGTGTTCGCGGTGGGTGACTGGTATGCCGGCGACGCCCGGCGCGGCGATTGCGCTCGTGATACCGGGAACGATTTCGAAGTCGATTCCCGCGGCGGCGAGGTGCTCTGCTTCCTCGCCGCCGCGACCGAAGACCGTCGGGTCGCCGCCTTTCAGTCGAACGACGTCCTTTCCCTCTCGGGCTTTGTGAACCATCGCTCGGTTGATTTCCTCCTGTGTGGTGCGCTCGCCGTTCGGGCCGGGTCGCTTCCCGACGGAGAGTATCTCGACCGTCTCTGAACAGGAGTCGACGATTCTGTCGTCGGCAAGCCTGTCGCACAGGACGACGTCCGCCTCGTCCAGTAGTTTGCGTGCCTTTACCGTCAGCAAGGCCGGGTCGCCTGGCCCTGCACCGACCAGATAGACTGTTCCAGTATACATCGATTCACCGCTCACCTGCGAACCGCACGGGACGGTCGGCGTCGTCGGCGTCTCCACGCCTCGATACGTCCGCTCGTTCTACTTCCAGACGCTCGCGGGCACCCGCGACGAACAGCGAACACGGCTCACGGCACGGGAACTCGCCGTCACCTCGTGGCACGTCGATTTCGTCGTCCTCGCTCGCGTCCCACGCGCGGCGTTTGAGACACTGTGAATCGACACAACGACGCTCGACGGCGTGGCCCAGCACGTCTCGGCCGAGTTCTCCGACGTCGGCGTAGATGCCGGTCTGCCGGTCTGACGCCTCGTTGAAGTGGGTCACGTCGAGGGCCCCCTCGCGCTCTCGGTACCAGTTGGCGACCGTCGCGGGGTAGACGTGTTCGACTACCCGGTACAGGTCGTCGCCCTCCGACGTGGTGAACGACCATCCCCTCGGAAGCGTCGGACTGGTTTTCAGCGGTCGGTACGTCCCATCGTCGGTGAACCGCGACAGGTCGCGTATCGCGGTCGGGTGGTCGTAGGTCGTGAGTGTCGCGCGATTCACGTCGCGGTCGTCGACGTGGCGCACCTCGTATCGTCGGTCGGATTCGTCGCCGTCTGCGGAGAGTGAGACGCCGATTGTCAGTTGTCCCCACGTCCGAGAGATCCCAGGACGGGATTCGGTTCCGGCGGCGGTTCCGGTTTCGGCGAGCGCGTCGTAGCGTTCCGGGACGGGGCGGTTCGCGCGTTCCAACCAGCGCAAGAACGCACGTCGGTGGGTACCGTGACCGGCGACGACGCGATTCCAGTAGTGCCAGTTCGAGACGTACCGAGGGTGTTCGCGGGCGACTGCGCGAAACGCCGACTCGGTCAGGTCCTCGCGGGTCGTCTGCGGCGTTTCGAACGAGAATCCCTCGTTCTCGTCGTGCTCGACTCGAAGCCCGTCGAAATCGACGCCCTCGGTCGCTGTCTTGACGAGCGCGTCCACTCTCGAAGATCGGGACGCCGGACGTGCGTTCGCCGTTTGTCCTCGCGCACGTCGCTCGACGTCCGCTCCGGCGTCCGTCGCGCGTTCGACAATCACGTCGGCGACCAGCGGTTCCGTACCCACCGCACCCGAGTACCAGACCGTCTTCCCGTCGACGTCTGCAGGCACGTCGTACCCCGCGCTCGCATCGTCGGTCAGGCCGATGTCCGCCGGAATGCCCGTCTGGGTGTGATAACCGTCTGCGACGAACAGCGGGACGACGACGATTTCGTCGCTCTCGAAGCAGGTCGTGAGGGCGTCGATTCGTGGCGCTTCGTCCATGAACAGCGCTCGGACTTCGTCGAATCGGTCGGCGTCGCGGATGCGGTCGGCGTGTGCTCGCGTCGCCCGCGCGCTGTTCTCGTCGCGTTCCGTCCCGTGTCCGACGATAGCGAGACCGACTCCCGGCCCGACTTCGGGGTCGGTCGTGACGTGTTCTGCGCGACGGATGACGACGTCGGTCATCGCGTCGTGCGTTCCGACGGGGTCGGTGTAGGTCACCGACTTCTCCACGTCGAGGGACCTGTCGGCTGCGAGGCGGAGTTCGCGTGGTATCACCTGTTCCGTGAAATATCCCTCGCTGGTGAACAGCGGGACGACGTACACCTCGTCGCTCTCGACGGTTCTGAGTACTTCTCGCGGCGAGGGCTCTTCTTTCCAGAACGCTTCGTGAACTGCCGTGAAGATGCCACGGGAGCGAATCTCGTCCGCGTGGTCGTAGAGCGGGCGTGCCGACCGGGCGTCGAGATGCGAACCGTGTCCCACCACCACGAGTGCCGCGGTCATTCTTCTCGATGGTCGTCCTCTCGGTGCTCCGAGAGGTGCTCCCAGATTTCGGTGCAGCCACTTCCGTCCGGCACGTCGTCCAGGTGGTCGCTTTCCGTTTCAGCCACTCGTCGTCACCTCTCGATTCGCCGGCTCGACGACGAACTCGCCGTCGAGATACCTGCGTTCGTCGGCGTCGATTCGTATCATCACCTCCCGCTTTACCGGGCGACTCCTAAACGGTGCGTCTTCGTGTAATTCCGGCCGATGCTCCGACGTCTCGGTAAGATTCGGGGGTTTCTCCGACGACCGGCAGAGGGGGACACCGCCCCGAGCGCGAACAGAAAGCGCACTGAGTGACGTTTCCTCGGTCGTGACGCGTCGTGCGATGCGGCGGAGCTTGTGCCTGCCATCGCGTTGAGGGGTCGTGGACCCCGAGATGCTGCCATGACGACCGCGATTCGAACTGCGGACGAGGGTGCGTGGGTGAACGTAAATGACACCAGAACCGTCGGCGTCAGTAGCGTCTGGAAACTTGCCGACCACGACGTTTGTGACTGCGAAATCGCGTTTTTCCTCGTCGAAGTGTTCGTCGAAATCGGCGTCGACGGCCGGTGGGTCGACACCCGCGTCGCTGGCCAGTGCATCGATTGCGGTGAACGCGGGACGACTGGCTGGCTCCGGGTCGGACGCGTCGCCGACGAGTTTCGACCTGTCGCGGTCGAGACGGTTCACCGACCGAGACGAGCTGTGTAACGGGTGTCGGTTTCGGTGAATCAGATTCCCGAAATCTTTGCCGTCGTTCCCGACCCCCGGCGGGCCTTGACGCGGCAAGCGAGGGTTTACGAGTGGTCTCTGTAGTGGTCGCCATGCCGACCGACGTAGAGAAGTGGAAAGATGAGGTGTACGGAAGCGAGATACGAGAACACATCCGTCGATTCGCCGAGGAGGGCTGGGACGCCATCCCGGACGACGAACACGACGCGTGGTTCGAGCGATTCAAATGGTGGGGGCTGTACCACCAGCGCGACGGTCAAGAGAGCTACTTCATGATGCGAATCGGGCCGCCGAGCGGCGTGCTCGAACCGGGCCAACTTCGGGTCATCGGGGAGATCGCACGCGACTACGCGACGGGGCCTGCGGCGAACCCCGAGTTCGGCAACGGGTTCGCCGACGTGACGACGCGGCAGGCGGTCCAGCTTCACTGGATAAACGTCGAAGACGTCCCCGAAATCTGGGACCGACTGGAGGACGCCGGACTCTCCACGATGCAAGCCTGTGGCGACTCGTGGCGCAACATCGTC
Source organism: Haladaptatus ordinarius (assembly GCF_054177595.1). Lineage (NCBI taxonomy): Archaea > Methanobacteriati > Methanobacteriota > Halobacteria > Halobacteriales > Haladaptataceae > Haladaptatus > Haladaptatus ordinarius. The sequence goes on from NZ_JBPEHH010000032.1 coordinate 16,167, forward strand.
GGCTGTCCGGTCGCCGGCAAAGACCGACGAGAGTTCGTGAACGCACTTCCGGTGGTCGAAGACCTCCAGGAGAACCTGAAAGGGAACTCCGACTACGCGAACCTCCCGCGAAAGTGGAAAGTGTCGGTCACGGGCTGTCGCGAAGGCTGCGGACAGGGCGACATAAACGACGTAGGCATCGAACCCGCCGAGAAGGAAATCGACGGGGAGAGCGTCCGCGGGTTCAACGTTCGCGTCGGCGGTGGGCTGGCCGGACGCGAACCGCGATTCGCCCGCAACGTCGACGTGTTCGCCGAACCGGAGGAGGTGACCCCCATCCTGGGCGGGCTTTCGGGGCTGTTCCGCGACTACGGCAACCGCGAGAATCGCCGCCGCGCCCGAATCAAGTTCCTCGTGGACGAGTGGGGGCCGGAGAAGGTTCGCGACGTGCTACAGGAGGAGTACGTCGATTTCGAACTGAAGACGGCGGGCGAAGACCTCCGCGAGGAGTATTCGTACAACGCCGGCGTCTCCGACGACCACGGTCACGCCGACCACGTCGGCGTTCACGAACAGCCCGACGGAAACTACTACGTCGGGCTGAACGTCCTCGTCGGGCGCATCGGCGCCGAGGACCTGATAGAACTGGCGGACATCGCCGATAGATACGGCTCCGGCGAAGCCCGCCTTACGCAGCGCCAGAACGTCGTCCTGACCGACGTGCCGGAGGAAAACGTAGACGCGCTGGTCGACGAACCACTGCTCGACCGGTACAGCCCGGACCCCCATCCCTTCCAGCGCGGGTCCATCGCCTGCACCGGAACCGAGTTCTGTTCGCTCTCCATCGTCGAGACGAAAAACCGGCAGGTGCGTCTCTCTCGATGGCTACGGGAGAACGTCGAACTCCCCGACGACGTCGAGAACTTCCACATTCACCTCTCCGGCTGTACCGCCTCCTGCGCCCAACCGCAAATCGCCGACATCAGTCTGCGGGGGATGAAAACGCGCAAGGACGGCGAACCGGTCGAAGCCCTCGACGTCGGCCTGGGCGGTGGCCTCGGCGAGAACCCACGCTTTGCGTCGTGGGTTCGAGAACGCATCCCAGCGGACGAGGTGCCCGGCGCGATACGGAATCTCGTCGCGGCGTTCGCAGACCAGCGCGAGGTGCGTGAGCGAGACGGTGACGCCGTCGAGCGAGAGACGTTCCGCGAGTTCGTCCAAGGCCGTGACGACGAGACGCTGGCCGAGTTCGTCGAACCCGAAGAGACCTCCTACGACGACCCGTACATGCACAACACGAAGAAGACGTGGTACCCCTACGCCGAGGATGACGGGATGGAAGCCAGTCCTGCCTCAAACAGTCCCGACGACGCGGTTTCGGGTGATGACTGAGATGGCAGACCGCCTGCTCTCTGTCACCGCCTACACCACGCTCGACCTCGTCGACGCCGTCGCGGAGGGACACGGCTGGACCGAATCGGCGGTGGCGATTCTGAACGTCACCACGCCGAAGGGGGTGGATTCGCCCGAGGAAGTGCTCGTACAACTGGAACTGGACAACACCGAACTGGACAATCTGCCCGCCCACGCCGAGACGGTGTCGCTGTCGCCTACGCAGGCACGTGAGGTCGCGGGTGAGCTAGAGCGATACGCCGAGTCCGTAGAGGAGAGGACCGGCGTGGAAAACGGATGTCGACCCCCGAACCAAAACCGATGAATCCGCCGTCTGCTTTCGAGTAATCGCTCGTTTCGAAGTCGACGTGTCCACGACGCAGAAGTGGCTTCAGTACCCCGATAATGCTCTCGTGGAACGGTGTGTAACGGTTCGTTTATCGGCCGCTTAACTATAGTCGTCGCCCGGTATCCTTCTACCGGGGACGATACTATGCCCCAACCACAGAACGGCGGAGACGACCGCAACGGCAGCAGTCAGCAACCGTCACGAGAAACTGCTAAGCAGGGCAGTGCGAATCAGTCGCGAGAGCAGACGAGACGTGGTCGTGAGGAGACGAGCATGTCAGATTGGCTCGCAAAGACCGGATTGCTGTCCGGACTTGCGTTCGTTGGCTTCGTGTTGTTGTTGTTCGCGCTCGGCCAAGCCGTCGGTTTCGACCTGTTGGGACTGTTCGCTGACGTGGTCAGTTCCCAGACGGGGCGTTGGCTCGTCGTGGCACTCTTCGCTTTGCTCCTCATCGGAGTCGCCGAGCGGGGACTTCGCGGGTCGTTCAGCGACATCTGACTCCCCGACTCGATTTTGTTCCGGTGTGAACGCTGGCACGCAGTTACTGGTCAGTCCATCCGTACGTTGTTCGTCGCACAGGCGCAGGTTTCGACCGGGTCGAGGACGTCGTCGATTGGCATCGCTTCGCCACAGTCAGTACAGATGATATGTGTGCCCGAACGACGTTTCTGGTCTCGATAATATTCGAGCGCCCGTCTACCGATTATCGCCGCAGTTCCGACTCCAACTGCACCCATCAGAACCGTGTCAAATTTGCTCGCGCGTGCCATGCATGCCCAAGGTGGGGCCAGTATCTTAAAACTGGTGCTGGAATGGGACAGTAAAAGTGTTGTGGTGATGGCAGTCTCCGGAGCGCAAGCGGTTCATATAAAAACAGGTTCGCCGTACACTGTTACGTATGGTGTATCTCATCGGCTCGGTCGTCGGGTTCCTCGTGAGCCTGCTCATCGGTGCGCTCGGCATCTACATCGGTGCGCGCGTCGTCACGGGAACCGACGACTATGGTTACGCACTCATCACGGCTATCGTCGGGTCGCTGGTCGGTGGAATCGTCTCGATATTCCTTGGGTGGTTGTTAGGCTGGCTCATTGTCCTGGTCGCGTGGATATGGGTCATCAACTGGCGCTACCCCGGCGGGTGGGGCAACGCTATCGGCATCGGCCTCATCGCCTGGCTCTCGGTGGTCGCCATCACCTACGTTCTGGTGACCATCAACGTGCTCACGTCCAAGATGCTCGGCATCCCCGGCATCTGACCGGACTGGTGCTACCCGAACTCTTCTCCGATCAAATCGACTGCGTTCCGAACGGCACCGACCGAGGAGAGATACCCCGCGCCGACGGTCGTTTTCAGCGCCTTGGCGGCGGTGCCGGTCACCACCGTCGGACCGAGTTGTGCCACCGCGCCATCACCGACCGAAACGAGCCACCCCGGCGAGTCGAAGGTGAACTGCTCCAGTCGCGGGTCGAACACGTCGTCGGCTCCTTCGACCAGTCGCGTGATGTTCGTGGCGACACTACGCGCCTCGCGCACCGCGGATTGGGCACTCGCCGGAACCCGTTCACCGTTCCCATCGACGACCTGTGCGGCGTCGCCGACGACGAAAGTTCCGTCACCGAGACGGAGCGTACTGTCGACGCTGGAGCGCACACCACCTAACGGGTCGGGGCCGCGAATCCCACCCGTCCAGACGAACTGGTCGTAGGAGAGCGTGTCCCCGTCGGCGAGGCTGATTTCGTCCTCGTCGGCACGCTCGACCGTGGTCCCGGTTCGAACGTCGACGCTCCGGGCTTCGAGTGCGCTCCGAACTGCCTGCTGGAAGTTCGTCGGAAACGTCGGAGCGACGTCGGCACACTGCTCCAGCAGCAGTATCTCCGCGTCCATCGCTTCTTCGCGGGCGAACGCGGCAAGTTCGCCCGAAATTTGGACGCCGGACAGTCCCGCACCGCCGACCACGACCCGGCCGCCCTTGTTCGCCAGAAAGTCGTCCCGAATCTCGCGGGCGTGGTCGAGTCGTTTCAGTGGAGTCGTGTGTTCCTCGACGCCAGGAAGGTCATAGAAGGCGGTTTCGGCCCCCAGACAGACGGCGGCGTAATCGTACTCCAGTTCGCCGTCATCGAGGACGACTCGCCTCTCTTTCGGCGCGACCGACTCGACGCGTGACGTGCGAATCTCGCAGTCGAGGACGTCTTCGAGCGGAATCACGATGTCGTCGGCGAGCGACGGTCTGCGGACGACGCGGTGGAGTTCGTGCTGGACGAGATGGTCGGCCGTCTGCTCTACCACGACGAGATTCGCCTCGTCCGGGAGTGTGCGTTCGAGTTTTCGGGCGAGAGTGAGACCGGCGTAGCCCGCGCCGAGGACAGCGATTTGCATGAGAGAACGAAGGGAGTCGAATAGTAAAGACGTGTTCCCCGCTAGAACAGGGCGTCGGTCTCGGGGAGTATTTCGGCGGGGCCGCCGACCTTCCAGCTCATCGTCTCGACACCGCACTCGGCGACGACTTCTTCGACGTACTCTACGTGTTCGGTGGTCGTGTTGACGTACACACTCGCGCCGGTGTCGGTCGAGAAGTAGACGGGAACGTCTTCTTTCTCGCGGAGTCGGCGAACCGCGTCGAAGATTTCGAGCGTCTCGGGTTTCCAGTACACCCATCCGGCGGGGCCGGTCATCGTCGTCGCCGCCAGCGAGAGCGAGTCGTGTTCTGCGGTCTCGAAGATGCGGTCGAAATCCCCGGCACGGAGTGCGTCGCGCATCTCCACGAGCTGGTCGTGGATGTGCGCGAGTCGTGCCTCGAACATGTGGCTGTCGGCGGCCTCGCGGTGGGCCTCCTCGGTCTCTTTGTACGCCGGAACGAGTCCGGCGACGATTCGAACGTCGTCCTCGATGGGCGATTCGAGTCGTTCAGAGCGACAGTCCTGGTCGTTCAACCCGGTGTGCAGGTCGGAGAATCCCCCGGTCACCGCGCGCGCTGCAGAAGAGGAACCGAGGCGCGCGATGGTCGAAATCTCGGGACGCGAGAGGTCGAGCCCAGCGGCTTTCACGCAGGCCATCGCCGCCGCCGCGAAGCCCGACGAGGAGGAGCCGAGACCGACGTTCGAGGGGAAGCTGTTCTCGCTTTCGAGGCGAACGCGCGCGTCCGTCTCTGCGAGTTCTCGTACGCGCGAAACCACCGTTTCGACGCGGTCTGCCGCGTGGTCCGACAGCTCCTCGCCGTCCACGACGAACACGTCGCTGTCCAGCGACTCGTTGAACTCGACGGTCGTCTTGGTGTGGCTCGGGGCCGTACAGACGCTGATACTGTCGTGGTAGGGGAATCGCCGTTCCGTGTCGCGCATCCCGTGGTACTTGACGAGCCCCTGAATCGGATGGGCCTTCGCGGTCGCTTTCATACGTCGATGGGTGCGGGAAGGGCGTTTAAACGCTGTGGAATCACGTTCACGACGAATCGACGAAAACGATACTGTCGCTGGACGGTGATTCATGTCTGCGGTAGACGCTTTCCGGTTTCACTCGAACCGCGGCAACACCTCGTTCTCGTAGAAGTCGAAAAACGACTCCTGGTCCGGGCCGACCTGGTGGACGTAGACGTGGTCGTAGCCCGCGTCGACGAACTGCTGGAGGTTTTCGACGTGCGTCTCCGGGTCGGGGTCGGTGACGATGCTCCCCTCGGCGATGTCCTCCCGGGAGACCATCTCGCAGGCCTGTTCGAAGTGGGTCGGCGTCGGCAGTTGCGAGTTGAGTTCACCCGCGAGTCCGGTATTCGGCCACCACTCGTAGGCCGTGTCGATGGCTTCCTCCTCGTCGTCGGCGTAACAGACGGTCATCTGGCTGAATCGCGGTCCCTCACCGCCGGCCTCGTCGAACGTCTCCACCACGTCCTGCGGGCCGACGCTCCAGAATCCGTCGCCGAGTTCCGCGGCAGCCTGCGCGGCGCGCTCGCCGTAGGCCGAGACGACGATCGGTGGTGGCTCTTCCGGCAGGGTGTACAGCCGAGCGTTCTCGACGGTGAAGTGGTCGCCGTAGTAGCTCTGCTGTCCGCCCTGCCACAGCTTTCTGATTATCTCGATGGCCTCTTCTAACATTTCGAGACGAATCGAGTGCTCGGGCCAGTGTTCGCCCGTCACGTGTTCGTTCAGGCGTTCGCCCGTACCGACGCCGAGATAGAACTCACCCTCGAACATCGTCGCGGCAGTGGCGGCGGCGTGGGCGACGTTGACCGGGTGGATTCGCATGATGGGGCAGTTCACGCCGACGCCGACGGGCAGGTCGTCGGTCGCCTGGGCCACGCCGCCGAGCGTCGACCAGACGAACGGTGCGTTCCCCTGCTGGCTGACCCACGGATGGAAGTGGTCGGAGATGGACGCGAACTCGAAGCCGACCGCTTCGGCGCGGGCGGCGTACTCGACGAGTTCGTTCGGTCCGTGCTCCTCGCTCGACAGCGTGTAGCCGATTCGTGTCACGGTTTCCTCCGTTCGTCGCTCGGTTTACGAACCATCACGCTGAGGTACGTCGGTCTGTTGCTTGAGCACTGGGGCTGAAAAATCAAGCCGATTGGTCATCTGCTTCGCTGCTGGTGTCGCTGCGTTCCATACCGCTCGCTCCCGCTCCCGGACTCGGGCGAGAGTGACTGGCGGGACTGGTGTTGTCTCGAACGCTGTTGTCTCATTTGCTCCTGACGCTGTCGTCGTCGGCCCTGCTGTCGTTCGAACTGCTGGAGTTCGGTCTGGCTGCTGCCCTGCTGTCGGTTACGTCGTTGTTGACCGTAGCGACGCTGTGAGCGCTGTTCGTCTCTTCGTCGCTGTGATTCCCCTTGGCCGACCTGCTGTTGTCCTGCCTGCTGTTGGCTGACCTGCTGTTGGCTGACCTGCTGGCTCTGCTCTCGCTGGCGTCCGTATCGACGCTGTCGTTTTTGACGTTCTCGCTGTTGGTGTCGCCGTTCCCCACCGCGCGGGTCCTGCTCGCTTCGTCGCGGCCCGCCGTACCGTTGTATCTGCGGTTCGTGGTCGTCGCCGCGACGTGACTGGTCGTGCTGACGACGTGACCGGTCGTGTCGATGGTGTGTCATTGGTCAACCCTCGTCAGGCTGACGACACGGGGTCGCTTAATTGTGCTGGCCCGGGTGGCCACGCTTAAGAGCGGTCGGTCACTCCCTCCCGACATGGAACCACGAGACCTCTCCTCGCACGTGGCCTATCAGGCCGGACGAGGCATCGAAGAGGTCGCTCGGGAACTCGGAATCGACCCCGACGACCTCGTGAAACTCGCGTCGAACGAGAACCCCTTCGGCCCGAGTCCGGCGGCGGTCGACGCCATCCAGAAAGCGGCCGGGAGCGCGAACTCGTACCCGAAAGCGTCACACACCGACCTCACCGCCCGCCTCGCCGACCGCTGGGACGTCGAACCGGCGCAGATATGGCTGGCGAACGGCGGTGACGGCGCACTCGATTACCTCGCGCGAGCCATGCTCAACCCCGGCGACGGGGTGCTCGTCCCGAATCCCGGTTTCGCCTACTACGGGATGAGCGCCAGGTACCACCACGGCGAGGTGCGCGAGTACCACCTCTCGAAAGACGACGGCTTCGCGCTCACGGCCGACACCGTGCTCTCAGCCTACGACGGGGAGCGAATCGTCTACCTCACCAGTCCGCACAACCCCTCGGGTGGGCGATTCTCGCTGGATGCGGTGGAAACGATAGCCGACGAAACCGACGACCAGACCCTCGTGCTCGTGGACGAAGCGTACGGCGAGTACGCCGGCGCGCCGAGTGCCATCGAACTCCTCTCGGCGCGTGACGACGTCGCCGTCCTCCGAACCTTCTCGAAAGCGTTCGGACTGGCTGGCGTCCGTCTCGGATACGCCGTCGTGCCAGACGAGTGGGCCGACGCGTACGCTCGCGTGAACACTCCGTTCGCCGCGAGCGAACTCGCGTGTCGGGGGGGACTCGCAGCGCTCTCGGACGACGAACACGTCGAGAAGTCGGTCGAGACGGCACGCTGGGCGCGCGAGTACATCCACGACGAACTCGATACCACGACGTGGGAGAGTTACGGGAACTTCGTGCTCGCCGAAGTCGGTGCTGCGAGCACCGTCGCGGCGACGATGCAAGAGCGCGGCGTCATCCTCCGCGACTGTACGAGTTTCGGGCTCCCCGATTGCGTGCGTATCACCTGTGGGACGAGAGCCGAGACGCGGCGTGCGGTTCGCGAACTCAACGAGGTGTTGGCCGAGTGAGAGTCGCCGTCACCGGAACGCCCGGCACCGGGAAGACGACGGCGACCGAACTGGTCGAGTCCGACCTCACGGTCGTCCACCTGAACGACGTGATTCGAGAGGAGGGGCTGAACGAAGGGACGGACGAGGAGCGAGACAGTCTCTTCGCCGACTTCGACGCGATTCGAGCGTGGTTAGCCGACCGGGGCGACGACCTCCTCCTCGATTCACACCTCGCTCATCGCTTCGACGCAGACCGGGTCGTCGTCCTGCGGTGTCATCCCGAACAGTTACGTGAACGACTGACCGAACGCGGCGAAGACGAATCAAAGGCGAACGAGAACGCAGAGAGCGAAGCGCTCGACGTGATTCTCTCGGAGGCGGTCGCTGAGCACGGCACCGACTCCGTCTACGAGATAGACACCACCAACCGCACGCCGGAAGCCGTCGCGGCGGATATCGAAGCGGTTATCGGGGGAGAGCGCGCGCCTTCTGCTGGAACTGTCGACTATCTGGAGTACCTATGACCCTCGACCAATTTCGTCCCGTCGCCGATCGCGCCCTTCGCCCGTTCGTCTCGGCGTCGCTCCGCCTCGGACTGACGCCGGACGCCGTGAGCGTCGTCGCGTTCGCACTCGCCGGGGGTGCAGGGTGGGCGTTCTACCTCGGTGCGGACGCTCCCATCTGGTATCTCGTCGGCGCAGTGCTCGTCTTCCTGAACGGGTGGCTCGACCTGCTCGACGGTGCGTTGGCGCGCGAGCTCGGAACCGATTCGCCGGCGGGTGACCTGCTGGACCACGTGCTCGACCGGTACGCCGACATCGTGCTCATCGTCGGTCTCGCCGCAGGTCTCGGCCGGTACGCGCTCGGACTGGCGGCGGTGACCGGCGTGCTGATGACCTCCTATCTCGGAACGCAGGCACAGGCGGTCGGCCTGGACCGCGTCTACGGTGGCTTGCTCGGACGGGCGGACAGACTCGCACTCATCGGCGTGGTCGGCGGCGTCGCCGCATTCGTCCCTGCGGTTGGTGGCTACTCCTTAGTCACGCTGTTGCTCGGCTTGTTCGCCGTCATCGGCCACCTGACGGCGCTCCAGCGGTTCTACTACTCGTGGCGCGCGCTGGCGTGACACGGCGTGCAATTTATCAGTCGAGGCGGTAAACGTCAACACATGGTTCAGTGTGAGATGTGCGGTGCAGAAACGGCCTCCCCGAAGACGATCAAGGTCGAAGGCGCGGAGTTAGACGTCTGTGACAACTGTGTCGACTTCGGGACGGAGGTCAAAACGCAACAGTCGTCCTCTACGTCCACGAAATACTCCACCTCGTCGTCCTCGGGTGGGTCGAGTACCAGTTCTGGAAGTTCGCAGTCGTCGGGTACCTCGCGCAAACGGCGCAAAGATATGTTCGACGACATGGAGGAGATAACACAGGATTACGACGACCGAATCCGCAACGCGCGCGAGTCGGAAGGGCTGAGTCAGGAGGACCTCGCCAAAGAACTCAACGAGAAGGCGAGTCTCATCAGGAAACTCGAACACGGCGACGTCCTGCCGAGCGACAGCGTCCAGAAGAAACTCGAACGAAAGCTCGGAATCAGTCTCACCGCCGGCAGTGCGGGAGCCGACGACGAAGAGTGGAGCGGCGGTAGTTCGACCGGCAGTACCACGCTCGGCGACGTCGTCAAGCGCAAGGACTGACCGCTGTCGCTCGTCCTAGACGACTTCGACCGCGGCTCCGAACCGGACCCCGTTTTCACAGAGCGAACCCCGAGACGCTGGACGAAGAGAGTGTCAGAGACGACTCACGAGAGTTCGTCCAGGTATCTCTTGCTGGTCTCGATGTAGCCGTAATCGAGCGTGAACACCTCGAGCGAGAGCGTCCCGTCCCAATCGTCCGGTAAAGCTCCGAGAATCGCCCGGAAGTCGATAGTTCCTGCTCCGAACGGGAGGTGTTCGTCTTTCTGCAGACGCGTGTCGTTCAGGTGGAAGTGTGAGATTCGGTCGCCGTAGTCGGCCACGAATGAGGCGGTCTCCCCCGAGTCGAGTCCGTCGATTCGCGCGTGACCCGTATCGAGGGTCATCGAGGCGTCAGTTTCCTCGAACACTCGGTCGAAGTCGTGGATGGGAAACCACCCGCCGGGAGTGTTTTCGACGCAGATTTCGAACCCACGTTCGCGGGCGAACTCGTCGAGCATTCGCACCGATTCGACGACGTTCGACCCGAGTTCGTCCGCATCCCAGGCCGGTTTCCACGCTTGCGAGGAGGCGTGGACGACGCCCTTCGTCGCCCCACACTCGTTCGCCGTCTCGATTGCCGCCTGCAACTCTCTGATAGCTCCCTCTCGGACGTGCTCGAACGGAGAACCGATGTCGAGCGCGAACGGGAGGTGTACCGCGAGGTCGATATCACACTCCTCGGCCCGCGCTCGCACGGCGTCCGGGTCGAGGCGCTGGCGTTCGGTCTCCCCGTCCATCATCAGTTCAACGTAGTCGAAATCGAGGTCGCTTGCCACGTCGAACGCATCCTCGTAGGCCATGCCGACCTGCGTGACGAATCCGGTCTTCGCGTCCATGGTGGGTGGTCGATTGGCTGTTTGTTAGCTTTGGGGGCGAAACGCCAGTTTCTCACGATGCGGGAGTCGCGGTGGACCAGCGGTGAGCGGATCACCGCTTGCAGAGAGTTGGACCAGTCGTCACGGTCGAACACTCCGGTTTTCATCGTCGGTGAGCGAGATTCGTGCCGTTTGGTTGCTCGCGAAAGCGTACACGCCGTGGTCGTAGGTACCCGGTTCGCCCGTAGTCTGTCCCGAGCTAACCTGGAAAGTCACCGTTTTCGATTCGCCCGGACCGAGCGTCACCGTCTGTCGTTGAATGACGACTCCGCCGAACCGGTACTGCACTTCCTCCGTTCCGGTTCGGTTGCCGGGATTTCTGACTGTCACAGAGACCTCGAACGACTGATCGACGGAGACGTTCTCGGGGGCGCTGATATTCGACACCTCGAAAGGCACTTCCTGGGGGCCAGCGACGGCATCACCCGGTGGAACGCGAATTTCTCCCACGTTCGTTCTGACGTTCGTGTCGCGGAAGACGACCCCGTCCGCTTCGACCGAGACGAGACCGAGTGCGACTCGGACATGGGAGACGTTTTCGGGCAGGGAGATCTCGATGGTACCGCGTTCCAGACCCCGTCGAATCTGACGTGCCTCTACGGAAGTTAGGTCGTCACCGAGCACGATTCGGGCGTTCGTCACTGCTGCCGACGCTCCTCCTTCGACCACCGCCCCGCGCTTTACGAATAGCGTTAGCGTCCCGTTTCGGAGCGTCAACAACCCCTGCTCGACCCGGAAGGAAACGCCGTCGACCGAGACCGTCTCGCCTTCTATCTGCACCGGTTCGAAGGTAGTGTCGTTCTGCTGGTCGCCCTGTGTGCCGTTCTGTTGCTGAACGAAACCGACCGCTGGGTCGTTCGTCTCCTGGACTGGAACGTCGCTTTCTACTGCGGCCGAATCCTGAACAGGAGCACCCCCGGCTGTTAGGCCAGTGACGGTCGCGAGCGTTACTAACACGACACACATATGATATTTCTGCATCCTACTGAGCGTACTTCGGTCTGTGCGTTAAACCGACCAGACCGTTCGCGTTGTTCGCTACCAACATGAATCATTACCCGATAGAGGTTTGCGCAGAATGCCGGAATACTTCGTGAACAATCTATAACGGTCGATAGTTACTATTCGGTGCCGCTGGTCGAACCACCGGGATACGATGTCAGGTGAACAACCAGAGACACGATTCGATTTCTCACGACGGGGATTTCTCGAACAGACCGGTTTCGCAGGGGGTGCGATGCTACTCGCCGGACAGGCCGCGGACGTCGCTCGTGGGGAGACACGACGACAGGACACGGCGGACGGGGACGCCGGAGTGAACGAGGACGCACTTGTCCAGTTCGACATCGACCAGGCACGGTTGGTACAGGCGATGGCCGCCCGCATCTTTCCGTCCGACGAGTTCGGTCCGGGCGCGGTCGAACTCGGCGTCGTTTACTTCATCGACCGCCAACTCGCCGGGTTGTCCAACGGTTGGGGAGAAGGGGCGAACTGGTACATGGAACCACCATTCGTCAACCGATTCGAAGGTGCGACTCCGAATCAGGGATGGCAGTCGAACCTCGTCCCGAAGGAAGTCTACGAGTTCGCGCTGGAGTGGATAGAGGAGTACACGGGCGAGCAGTACGGCAGTGGTTTCCTCGACCTTTCGACCGAACAACAGGACAAGGTGCTCACGGCGCTCGAAAACGACGAGGTCGAGACGTTTCAGTCGGTCAAACCGTCGGAGTTCTTCACGCTCTTTCACACGAACGTTTTGGAGGGCGTCTACTGTGACCCGACCTACGGGGGAAATCGCGGGATGCAGGGTTGGCGAATGAAGCGATTCCCCGGGTCGCCAGGTGCACTCGGAAGTTACAAACAACTCATCGGCAGGGAGGGGTTCATCCGGATACCGCCGCGGAGCGTCGAAGACGACGTCGAGTCGCTCGGCGTCGAAACCGGTGTACGGTCGTCGGATTCGTCTTCGTCGCAGGGAGCGGTCCACCAGCACGATCACGGCCCACGCTACGAACTGGACGGAAAAACCGAAGACGCGGAGGGAGACACGGATGCCTGAAGTGTTAGACCCCGTAGACGTGGTCTGTGTCGGCGTGGGGTGGACCGGCGGTATCGTCGCCAAGGAGCTCGCGGAGGACGGAAAACAGGTCGTCGGCATCGAGCGCGGTGGCGAGCGGGGGCCCGAAGACTACCTCACGATGCACAACGAACTGCGCTACGCCCTGCGCTACGAGTTGATGCAAGACCTCTCGAAGGGGACGCTCACGTTTCGAAACGAACCGAATCAGAAGGCGCTACCGATGCGAAGGCTCGGGTCGTTTCTCCCCGGAAAGGGCGTTGGCGGCGCGGGCGTCCACTGGAACGGCCAGACGTGGCGATTTCTCCCTTACGACTTCCAGATTCGCTCGGAGACGCTCGACCGGTACGGGCCGGAGAAGATTCCCGAGGACATGCAACTCCAGGACTGGGGAATCACTTACGAGGAACTCAGACCATACTACCTCGAGTTCGAGAAGACAGCGGGGATTTCCGGCGCAGCGGGCAACATCAACGGTAAAATCCAGGACGAAGGAAACCCCTTCGAAGGACCGAGAAACGAGGAGTATCCGACCCAACCGATGATTACCTCGCCTTCGCTGGCGCGGTTCATGGAAGCGTCGGCGAGCGTCGGTCTCCATCCTTTCATGGCACCCTCGGCAAATCTCTCCGAAGCGTACACCAACCCCGACGGCGTTTCGCGCGGGCCGTGCCAGTACTGTGGCTACTGCGAACGCTTCGGCTGTGAGTGGGGTGCGAAAGCCGACCCGACGGTGACCGTGTTACCGGTCGCACGGGATACCGGAAGCTTCGAACTGCGAACGCAGTGTGACGCGCGCCGACTGGTCTACGACGAACAGGAAGGTCGAGTAACCGGGGTAAAGTACGTCGACACCGTCGACAACACGGTTTACGTACAACCCGCAGAGGTCGTTGCGCTCACCGCCTACGCCCTGTGGAACGTTCGGATGCTCCTGCTCTCGGACATCGGCGAACCATACGACCCGGAGACGGGCGATGGAGTCGTCGGGAAGAACTACTGCTACCAGAACTTCGGTGGCGGGGCGACGGGCTACTTCGACGACGAGGAGTGGAACCTCTACATGGGTGCCGGAGCACTCGGAGCGGCGGTAGACGACTGGAACGGAGACAACTTCGACCACACCGACCTGGATTTCCTGCACGGGGGGAACATCAACTCGACCCAGACCGGAAAACGACCGATTGCGAACAACAGTCGGCCACCTGGCGTGGAAAAATCCTGGGGGGCGGAGTTCAAACGCGCCAGTTTGAAGTATCACAACAGTACAATCGGCATCGCGGCACAGGGCGCAGTCTTGCCACACCGCACGAACTACCTCGACCTGGACCCGACCTACACCGACGAGTGGGGAGACCCCTTGCTCCGGATGACGTTCAACTGGACGGAACAGGACCGACAACTCGCTCGATTCGAAGGACAACGCTGTGCCGAAATCATCGAGGCGATGAACCCGACGAAGATGAGCACGAGTACGGAGGTCATCGGTCAGAACGGTAACTACGACATCCGTCCGTACCAGTCTACACACAACGTCGGTGGAGCTATCATGGGGGCGGATTCGAACGATTCCGTCGTCAACTCGTATCTCCAGTGTTGGGACGCGGAGAATCTCTTCATTCCCGGGGCGTCGGCGTTCGCCCACAACAGTGGGTACAACCCCACCGGGACGGTTGGTGCGTTGGCCTACCGGGCCGCCGACGGCATCAAGCAGTACTTCAAACGACCTCGGTTGCTCGGTTGAGGTCAGTCGCGGATTTTTTACGCCAGCAACTACCGCCGCCGTTTAGTTACCGCCCCCGCCGCCCTGTAGATTCACGTCACCGACCATCGTCGTCGGATGAATTGTACAGATATACTGCGCCACGTCCTGCGTGGCGACGAATCGCAGCGTCTGGGTCGCACCCTGCTGGGAGATGGTTTCGGTCACGCGGATGGCATCGTCTGGCGGCGTCACGGTTTCACCGCCATCGGTTGTCTGTGTGGCGGTGGTCGTCGTGGTCGTAGTCGTCTGGTTTCCTCCTCCGGTGTTCGTCTGTACGTCGGGGAAAATCACCGCGAGACCTTGCCCGTTTTCGTCCTGCAACTGGAAATTGTGGGGTTGTCCGTCGAGGTTCTCCCACGTCACCTCGTACACCTGCCCCGTCTGCAACTCGAGTGGCGGGTTCTGCTGTCCACTGATAGACTGCGGTGCGCGCGCCTCCCACGCTTGTACTCGTCCGCCGAATCTAAACGATTGTACCGGCTGCGCCGTGGTCGTGGTCGTCTGCTGGGCGGTCGAAACCGCCGAGAGGGAGACGAGCGAACCACCTGCGACCGCGAGGAATCGTCTGCGCGTCTGGCTTGCCGTACTTTCGGTAGGCGGCCGTGTCTGGCCGTCGTTCGAACTGTCGTCGGTCATACCACAGATGACACTCCGGGAATACCAATAAACGGAAACCATCGTTCGCGGTGAAGCCGAGCAAACGACGGGAGATGGAGATTCGTTTCGTCGCGGTAATCCGCACAACTCGTTCACCGTGGCGTCTAGCCAAACGTTTCCGTGGTGAACCGGCAGTCAGACGCAGTTCTAGCATCAGCGTCCCGTCAGCGGGACGCACAGGACGTTTCTCGACGGGTACGAGTCAGACGTACCACTCGATGGGTACGAATCAGACGTACCCCTTGACGCTCGTGTGGACGCCCATCGCTTCGAGCGTCTCCTCTAAGGCGTCTAGGACGACCGCGAGGTCTTGCTGAAGCGCGTACTCACGATACTTCCCGCCCGCCGAGCCTTCGTTGATTTCTGAGACCGAGAGGATACCGAGCATGGCGAGGTCGTCTAAGTGTTCGCGGAGCCATCGAGCGGTGAGTGCCTCGCGCCGGGCAGCCTCCGACAGCGCCTTGTACCGAGAGTAGATTTCACGTGACCGAGCGGGCGTCTCGTTCTCTGCTTCGAGGGTGGCGAGCGCGTAGACGACCAGACGTTCGTGGTCGTTCAGGTCGGCGATGCCACGAGCGACCTGTTCTCGTTCGAGGAGGTCGCGGCCCCGCCGGACGTGTTCCTCCGAGACCTTCTCGGCGTTCTCCTCCCGTGCGAGGTCGCCCGCCTTGAGGAGCAGGTCGAGGGCTTTGCGTGCGTCGCCGGATTCCTGTGCGCCGAACGCTGCACAGAGAGGGATGACGTCGTCCGTGAGCACGTCGACTTTGAACGCGACTTCGCGGCGCTGTTCGAGGACGGCCCGGAGTTCGTTGGCGTCGTAGGTCGAAAAGGAGATGGAGCGCTCACAGAGCGAAGAGCGGACTTTCGGCGAGAGGCCGTCGCGGAACGTGAGGTCGTTGCTGATGCCGATGAGACCGATTCTGGCCTCCGTCAGATTTTCGTTTTCGCGCGCACGCGAAAGTTGATAGAGGATACTGTCGTCTTTGAGGTGGTCGATTTCGTCCAGTACGAGCAGGATGATGCCGCCGTGGCTGTCGAGTTCGTCCCACATCAGTTCGTACACCTGCGACCGCGAGTACCCGGTTTCGCTGATGCGGTTGGCGGGGTCACGGAGGACGTTCACGAGGTGGCTGGCCACGCGATAACTGGAGTTCAGTCCGTCGCAGTTGACGAGTTCAGTGAAGATATCGAGGTCGTCGTACTCCTCGGCGTTGTTCTCCAGTTTGTCGAGTAGAAATCGTGTCGCGGCGGTTTTTCCCACTCCCGCTTTTCCGTAGAGAAAGATGTTGTCCGGTTGTTCGCCGTAGATCGCCGGTTGCAGTGCACCGTGATACTCCTCTAACTCGGAGTCTCGTCCGACCAGCGTATCGGGCGTGTAGTCGTCCAGGAGTGCCTCACGATTTTTGTACGGAGAATGTTCGCGGACGAATTCGAACGAAGCCATTACTCCACCGCAAACGGAGGACGGACATAACGTTTCCGAACCACCTGTTCCTGTGTTTCCTGAGATTCGTGAGAGTCGTGAGAATCGTCTGTGTCAGACGCTCAGCGTCCACACCACCTACCTTGGGAACGCCACCGTCGCCCCGACTCGACCGTTTCGACGCCTTCACCAGCCGTTCCTTTGATTCCAGTGTTTCTTCTGACTCGGTTATTTAAATACCACCCCCACCCCTCCGTTCCGCTGTGTCGGCGAGAAAGGAAGGGTGGAGTAGAAGCGTATAGTGTAAGAGAAAGATTGAAGTTGACTTCTTCGAAACAGTATCCGCAAACTAGGTAAAATAGTCTATTCAACCTAGATTGACGACGAATCGTTCACTTTCGGTTACAGATAGACAGTGGTTCATTCACTGCTGGCGACTCGTCGATTCGGGTCGCGAATCGTTACCCTTCCCGTGAACGCGCAGACAGAGGAACGGAGGGGTGGGGGTCATTATAAACGACCATCGACACCGGAAACAGAAGAAACGCCGCCCGACACTCGAACCCAACGACTATAGAGCTCAATGGACCGGTACGGAGCGAAGAGAACACCGGTACGAGTGGACGACACCGGAACTTAGCGAGACCGGCCGGGTGAAAAACAGAGGAACGACGGTGTATGTGGCGTGCGAAACAGTACCGTAGAAGTGACCATCCCATGGACGACCCGGTACGTTTTCCTTTCACGCTCCTTCGTTTTCCTTTCCCACTCCAGTTTACCACGCACGAGCCCAACAGGCCTGCTCGTAAGTGAATCGAGCAGCAATGTAGGGGTTCGGCGTGTCGAAAGACAGCGGAACGGAGAAAAGACAGCGGAACGGAGGGGTGGCAGCCGCCAGATTCCAGAAGTGCAATGAGTTCCCGCGAGAAAAACTACCCGGAAGAAAGTACGATCCGGAATGCGTAGAGAGAACGGCCCGGAGTACGTACTCGGTCAGCGGTACGGACTGTTTCAGAGGATGATGGTCTTCTGCCGGACCATCTCCTCGATGGTGAGGTGGAGTCCCTGCCGACCGATTCCGGAGCCTTTGTTCCCGCCGAACGGGATATCTCCGAGTCCGTGGCTCGGCGCACCGTTGATGCGAACTGCCCCGGCATCGAGTTTGTTGGCCATCCGGCGTGCGCGGTCGTAGTCTTTCGTGAACACCGCTGCGTCGAGCGCCAGGTCGCCGCCGTTCGAAATCTCGATGGCTTCCTCCTCGTTCCGGAAGGTGGTCACCGCCGCGATGGGGCCGAACTGCTCTTCGTGAACGATTCGGGCGTCGTGGGGGACGTTCGCCAGGAGCGTGGGCTCGAAGAACTGGCCGTCGCGCCCGCCGCCGCGCACCACGTCGGCACCCTTCTCGACGGCGTCTTCGACGAGCTCTTCGACCCAGTCGGCCTGGCTCTCGCTGATGAGTGGACCCATCTGAGTCTCCTCGTCGAACAGGTCGCCGATGGTCCACGCGTCCATCGTCGCGTCGAGTCGCTCAACGATTTCGTCGTGAACGTCCTCGTGGGCGACGACTCGGCTCACCGCGGAGCAGCGCTGTCCCGCGTACTTGAGCGACCCCTTCGCGCAGGCACCGGCCACGTCCGAAAGGTCGGCGTCCGGGAACACGACGGCGGGTGCGTTGCCACCGAGTTCCATGTGGAGGTTGACCATCCCGCTCTTGCGCGCGACGTGTTTGCCTGCGGCACTGGACCCTGTCATGGTTATCATGTTCACGCGGTCGTCTCCCACGAGGAGGTCACCGATTTCGCTCCCCCGACCCGGCGTGAAGTTGAACGCGCCATCGGGAACGTCGGTCTCGGCGATTATCTCGGTGAGAATCGCCGCGCTCACCGGGGTCTTGCTGGCTGGCTTCAAGATGACGCTGTTGCCCGCTGCGAGTGCGGGCGCGACCTCCAGTGCGGTGGTCGCGAGGGGGTAGTTGTACGGCGTGATGGCGAGTACGGTGCCGATCGGCTCCGGTTTGACGATGGCCTCCCAGCCTTCGTGGCCCTTCGTCGTTCCCTCGCGGTACTCGCCGCGGAGGTCGTGGGCCTCCTCTGCCGCGCGGCGGAATCGTTCGGCGGCGCTCTCGACTTCGCCGCGCGCACTGGAAATCGGCTTGCCAGCCTCGCGGACGATGACGTCCGCCAGTTCGTCCTTTCGTTCGATGAGGCCGTCGGCGATGGTCTTTACCCACTCGGCGCGCTGTGGGATGGTGGTTTCGCGCATCTCCGTCTGTGCGCGCTGTGCGGCGGCGAGTGCTCGGTCCGCGTGTTCTGCGTCCGTTGCGGCGATTTCCGCGAAGATACCGTCCTCCGCGAGGTCGCTGACTTCAAGCACGTCGTCGGCCTCGAGCCATTCGCCGTCGATGTAGAATCGGTCCCGTCGGTGGAGGCGTTTCTGTGTCATACTTGTCCCTTGGTTCTCGGCAGGTAAATTATTTACTCACATTCGGATTAATGCCGCATCTTTGCTTTTATCTGTTCGGTGCGGAACGCTACCCATCCACGTGTGGTAATTTTCTTCGCGTGGTAGTCTCTCAGGTTCGACTCCGCGTCGCGTGGGAAACCATCCCGCGCTCGGCATCGCCTGCCCGACTCTTCGGCGTGCGCTGTAGTTCGCACAGCCAACGATGTTCTCGCTCGGGACGTTCCCGGTTCGGTCCTCTTTTCCCGGTTCGATTCTCCCCCGTGTTGGCCGACGGTTCTCACCGAAGACGTATTGATATACTGGCCGGCTTTTTACGGGCAGATGGCGTACGAGAATCGGTCCTCATCGTTTCCCCGATTCGCGCCGACGGACGGCCTTCGAATCGTCTCCCGATTGTACTCGTCACCAGTGGCTACTGGCCGAGTAGCGTACCCGAGAACACTGCTTTCAGAGCGACAACCAATCGGTCGTCACGTCCTGCTGGACGAGTTTCCACCGCTGTTCGGCGTGGCCGCCCGCGGTGCGGACTTCGACGATGGCGTCGAAAATGGGCGCGAGGTCGGTGACGAGAGCCGACTCCATCTCCGCGGGGAGGTGGAAGTGAGCCATCCCGTTGACGTTCCGAACGCGGGCGGTCAGAATGTGTAGGAACCGGAACACCGATTCGCGAGTGTGCTCTTCGAACAGCGGCGTAAGCGAATCGAAACAGACGCGGAGTTCGCCCGGCTGTAGGCCACCGCTCTCTCCCTCGAACTCCGCTATCGCATCGGAGATAGCGATGCCGAGTGCGGAGAGACTCGGCTTCGTGAGCACCGTCGTGTCCACCGGGGGTGTCGACTTCGCGGCCGTAGGTTGTGTGCTGGCCGCAGTGCTTCGAGTCCGTGTCGCTCGCTCGATACACTTTACCCGTCCCGAAGCAGCGGCGTCCGAGTGCGTGCAGTTGTCATCCGTCCGGACGAACAGCCGATATCGTGGGTCAGTTTCGGACTCACCGAGGAATCGGTCGCAAGCTTGCGTCAGCGTAGGGTCCGCTCCGACCAGCAACAGTCCACTCCCTCGTCGTTTGAGTCCGGCCAGCGTTCGCGTGAACACCGCCGCCGGTTCGGCCGTGTGAGCACTGGTTTCTCCCCTACAGACCATTATTTAATCGTTATACACTACTAGTTATAAGTTTTTGAGTTTTCAGATCAAAAAGTCGGCAAATACGGCAGTGTTTCCAGGAGTCTTCACAGGGAGGTGTGTATTCACCACCGATGACCGACGACCTGTTCAGTTCGCTCGAACTCGGCGAAAGTACAGCACGAAACCGCGTTATGGTGTCTCCGATGTGCCAGTACTCCTGTGACGACGACGGACTCGCAACCCCCTGGCACCGCGTCCATCTCGGCAGTCGTGCCGTCGGTGGGGCGGGAATCGTGATGACGGAAGCCACTGCGGTCGAACCCCGCGGTCGAATCTCGCCGAACGACCTCGGAATCTGGAGCGACGACCATGCGAGTGCCCTCGCTCTCGTCGCGGAGTTCATCGACGAGCAGGGAGCACTCCCGGCGATTCAACTCGCTCACGCGGGTCGAAAGGCAAGTAAAACTCGACCGTGGGACGGGAGCGACCCGTTACGACCGGACGAGGGTGGATGGGAGACGGTCGCCCCGAGTGCAAACTCGTGGCCGTACGACGCCACCCCGCCGGAAATCCGAGAGATGACCCGCGACGACATCGCGACCGTCGTAGACGCGTTCGCCAGCGCGTCCCGACGTGCGCTCGACGCCGGGTTCGAAATCGCAGAGGTTCACGCCGCCCACGGCTATCTCCTCCACGAGTTTCTCTCGCCGGTCACTAACCACCGTGACGACGAATACGGAGGCAGTTTCGAGAACCGAACTCGCATCGTCCGCGAGGTGACCGACGCGGTTCGGTCGGTCTGGCCGGACGACAAACCTGTGTTCGTCCGGATTTCCGCGACCGACTGGTTGCCCGACCGTGAGTCCTGGACCGTCGACGATTCCGTCCGCTTGAGCGAACACCTCGTCGACACCGGCGTCGACCTCGTGGACGTGAGCGCGGGCGGCCTCCATCCCGACCAGCGGATTCCGAACCCCGGCCCCAATTACCAGGTTCCCTACGCCGAGCGAATCGGAAACGAGACGGACCTCCCGGTCGGCGCAGTCGGTGGCATCACCGACCCTGCCCAGGCCGACGCCCTCGTCCGGAACGGACGCGCGGACCTCGCCATCGTCGGGCGTGAACATCTCCGGGATCCGTACTTCACGCTCCACGCCGCCGAAGCACTCGGTGCCGAAGACCGCGTTGAGTGGCCGGTGCAGTATCGACGGGCGGTGTGACGCGAGGCAACGACGCCCCACCCACGACCGCTCGCCCACCCCGACGCCGTCACACGACCGTCGCCGTCGCGAACGATAGAGCGTTCATTTCGTATAACGACATGTGATATGTCTGTCCAGTCCACAATCTATTTTTGGGTCTTCAGTCTACGCTCCGGTATGCCCGAATACCGCCCAGTTCCTGCGGAACGAAAACAGCAGTACCGGCAGTTTCTTCGCTACGCGTTTCGTCCGGAGGCCGGTCCGAAACCGGACGACGACGAGGACGACGACAAACCGGAACTCGGTGACCGGCGCGGTCTCTTCGACGGTGAGGACTTACTCTGTGTCTGCAAGCACCACTGGTTCACGGCACGCGTTCGGGACGACTGGCACGACGTGGCGGGACTGTCTGCCGTCGCATCACCACCCGAAAGCCGCAGGCGAGGGCTGGTCGAACAGATGCTCGCGGAATCGCTCGTGGAGTACCGCGAGAACGACGTCGTCTTCTCCGCACTCTGGCCCTTCGCGTACGAGTTCTACAGAAAGTACGGGTGGGCGACGGTCACGAAGTACACGCAGTACGAGTCGACGACCGACGCGCTGGCACTCGACACCGAACCGAAGGGGGAGTTTCGACGCCTCGACGCCGACGACTGGGAACTGCTGGAACCGGTTCTGGCCGCTCACGGCGAACAGTACGCGCTGACGCTCGACCGAACCAAAGCGTGGTGGCGCCACCGCGTGTTCGAGGGCTGGCAGAAAGACCCGTTCGTGTACGGTTGGTTCGCCGGCGAGGAACAGTCGTCCTCGAAGACCGAAGGCGACGAATCCCAGGTCGGCGACCTACGTGGATACATTGTCTACAGTATCGAGGAGGACGGCGACGACAAGCAACTCCGCGTTCGGGAGCTCGCACACGTCGACGACGAAGCCTATCGCCATCTCCTCCGCTTCGTTCAGTATCACGATTCGCAAGTCGACTCGGTGCGCCTCTACGGACCCGATAACACCGACTTGCTCGACGTGGTGGACGACCCACGAGAGGTCGACTGCGAGGTTCGAACCGGGCCGATGTTCCGCCTCGTGGACGTCGCACGCGCACTCGAACGACTCTCCTATCCCGACGCCGACGGTCGAATCAGCCTCCGGGTTTCCGACCCGCTGGCCGAGTGGAACGAAGGAACCTTCGAACTGGTCACCGGAGATAGCGTTCGCTGTGACCGAATCGACGCCGACGTCGAGTCCGCCACCGCTCCCGACTCTGCCACCGGCCCGGACGTGACGACCGACGTCAACACGCTCTCACAACTCGTTGCGGGCTACTACTCGGTCGAAGAGTGCGAACGATTCGGGAACCTCACCGTCGGGTCCTCGGACCCCCGCGACCGTCTCGAAACCCTGTTTCCGAAGCGGGACGTGTTCTTGCGGGAAGGTTTTTGAGCAACCAACGCTTTTGTTCTGCGGTGCCAACGTTCGGGTATGTCAGACGACCGGGGCGACCGCGAGGACCTCGAAGAACGCATCGAGGCGTTGGAGACGACGCTGCGCGACCTCCAGAGCGAACTCCGTGAACCACCTCGCGGTGCGTTCGGTCTCCCGCGTCCACCGACGCCCCGAGAGGTGCTCTCGTTTACCGGCGAGCACGCAATTCCGACGCTGGTCGCGATGCTCGAGGCGAACGTCCGCGCGTTGAAAGCCCTCCAGCAAATCATCCGCCTCGTCGACCCGGAGTACGATTCGACGCGAGAGGCGCGCTCTGAACTGAGTTCCCGCGCGAATCGCGTCAGCCGAGCCACGCTTGACCGTCTCGAAACCACGTTAGAAGAGGTCGAAGACGCACTCACTGAAGGTGGACTGCCGCGAGAACCGGCCGCCAGACGACTGCTCGAAGACGCGCGCACACTCAGCGAGGACATACGGGAAGAAGTCTCGACGGGTCGTGAACGGGCCGACGCCGGTCGCGAGGCGGCGACGAGGATAGACATCGAAGAGAAAGGCGAGGACGAAAGTGGGGACGGACGTTCCGATGTCGACGAGGACGAGAAACCCGAGGTGGACGTGGACGCCGAACTGCGCTCGATTCGGAACGAACTCGGCGTGAAAGACGAGAATTCGGACGACGATTCGAACGGCGACGGTTCAGTCGGTGACGAGGGCGAAGAGGGCTCGGACGATTCCGACGAGTGAGGAAGATTCCCCCTCGGTGGTGCGATAATTTTGGAAAACCGGATGACTTGCTACTAGAACGTCTCGATTGCTCCCTACGAGAGAAATCGAGAACTGGAAAATAGCATCCTCGAAAGCCCTCGCGTGCTACCCTCGCGCGCCCGAGCTGCGCTCCTCAGTCGCTCGCTTCACTCATTCCTTGCGGTGCTTGGTAGGTCGTGCTTCGGGTACCCCGCTCGCCCTTTCAATCCGCCGGGAAGAGGAACGGACGGGCCGGCGCGATTTCGTGCTCGACACGTGTGTGCACTCGGCGGCTGGCCGGTCGTCGCGGTTGCGGTCGGTTTAGGTGGGACTTTCGAAGACATCTGGGACGCCGAAACCCGTCCAAATGCGGCGCGACAAGTCCAACCCGTCGGAACAACCGACTGGAGGCTTTCGGGACGACACCGATCCCTTTCCCACCCGGTCTCAGACCGGTTCGAACCGATAGCCGTCCCAGTCCTGGCTCGCCGCCTCCCGAATCCCGGCTTCGGGGTCGCGTAGTTCTTCGACGTGAATCGGTCGAACCTCGTCGCCGATTTCGACGTCGCCGGTCGTCAGTTGGCCGATGGTCCGGACCGAATCGTCGGGAACCCACTCGTCCGAGTCTCGGCCCGATTTCTCGACCGAGAACTCCACGATGGCGAGATGGTTCGGCTGGCGGACGCCGGGCGGTGTCGCGGTGCTGGTCGTCCACGTGACGACCTCGGCGGTGCGGTCGGTCAGGTCGATGGTCTCGGTTTGCGGTTTCGCACACTCCGGACAGCGCGGATGTCCGGGCGTGGTGACGTGGCCGTTCGGACAGCGATGTGCTTCGAGCGTCATGGTCAGGGGACCTCCATGATGGTGGTGGTGACGCAGTTGCCGAACCCGCCGACGTTACAGGCCAGTGCGACCTCCGCATCGACCTGTCGGTTCCCGGCCTCGCCGAGCAACTGCTGGTGGAGTTCGTACGCCTGTGCGACGCCGCTCGCGCCGAGAGGGTGGCCTTTCGACTTGAGACCGCCGGAGGTGTTGATGGGCAACTCACCGTCGCGGTCGGTGACGCCCATCTCGACCGCTCGCCAGCCCTCACCCTGCTCGAAGAAGCCGACCGCCTCGCTCTGGAGGAACTCGAGGATGGTGAACATGTCGTGGAGTTCGGCCACGTCCACGTCCTCCGGGTCGCGTTCTGCCATCTGGTAGGCGAGTTCGCTGCTCTCGTAGGCCGCGCCCATCACCGTGGGGTCGGCGCGCTGGTGGACGACGTGGGTGTCCGTCGCGCCCGCGATGCCCGAGACGACGGTGTAGTCGTCGGTGTACTCACTCGCCACCGATTCCGGGCAGAACAGGAGCGCCGCGCTCCCGTCCGTGATGGGACAGAAATCGTAGAGGCGCAGTGGGTCGGCGACGATGGGCGAGTCCATCACCGTCTCCAGGTCGACCTCCTTTCGGAACTGGGCGTGGGGGTTGTCCACGCCGTTCTGATGGTTCTTCACGGCCACCTTCGCCAGACTCTCGCGCGGTGCGTCGTACTCGTGGAGATACCGCCGGGCGGTCAGCCCCGCGAAACTCGGAAGCGTGACGCCGTGTTTGTACTCCTCCGGATGGGTGAGCGAGGCGATGACGTCCGTCGATTCGGCGGTCGTCCTGTGGGTCATCTTCTCGCCGCCGACGAGCAGGGTCAGGTCGCTCGCGCCAGAGGCGACCGACTGCCACGCGGCGAAGATTCCGGCACCGCCGCTGGCGCTCGTCTGGTCGACGCGCTGGGTGTACGCCGGAAGCGTACCCAGGTCGTGTGCCAGTGCGTTCGGAACGCCGGTCTGCCCCTCGAACTCGCCGCTCGCCATGTTCGAGACGTAGAGGTGTTGGACGTCGAGAGGCGAGACGCCGGCGTTGTCGAGACAAGCCTCCCCCGCCTCCGCGAGTAGTTCGCGTATCCAGGCGTCGCGCGTGCCGAACTGCGTCATCGACGCCCCGATGACTGCGACTCGGTTCATACTACAGACAACGGGGTGGTGGGTTTAGAAACTTGAGATTCTCCGAAGCGACACTGTTCGTTCTCACGGGGTGGTGACCAGCGATTCCGCTTATCCGTCCGGAGTTCGTTCATCCTGTTATGGAACGAAAAGAGACTATTGGCGGCCTCCTCGCGGCGGTCCTGGGATTCGCCATCGTCTACCTCGGCGCACGCTGGGCGTTCTCGGTTCGCTTCCCCGACGAAAGAGCGCTCGTCACGTTCGTCGGCGTTCCAGTCGCCACCACGGTCGGTGTCGCAACCGGGCTACTGGCCGCACACGTCCTCGGCGGCCGCAATGGCCCCCACGCTCCCCGCCGCCCACTCCCCGCCTCCACTATCGCGCTGTTCGGTGGCGCTATCGGGTACCTCGTCGTGGGCGGCCTCGTCGGACTCGACCTCGACGGCCCCGGTGCGGAATCGTGGGCCGTCGGTACCGGCCTCGTCGGTGGTGGTATCGGAGCGTTCGTCGTCTACGGGTTCGTGACCCGGGTCGCCCATGCGCCCTCCGCGCGCGAGCGATGGCAGACTGTCATCTCCGCGCTCGGCGCGCTCCTCGTGGGCATCCTCGTCACCGGTATCGTGTTCGTCGCCACGACCGAACTGCTCGACCCGCACATCTGGCCGGCGACCATGTTCACCGCTCCACTCGCCGTCGTCGTCGGTCTCGTCGTCATCGTCGTCTCGTTCGGTCGCTTGCGTCGTCGCGCCGCGTGAGCACTCAGAGAACGTCGACGATTACCGGCGTGTTGACATGGGACAAAGGACAAGTCGTTCGACGGTGTAGTTCCCGCTGCCGTGGCAAAAGACGACTTTAGTTCCATCACGGGACTGCCAGAGGAACTCGGCATTGACGAAGACCTGGGGAGAACCGAACAGCGTCTCACCATCCGAACCGAAAAACGGCGGTACGACAAGCCCGTCACCATCGTCGAGGGGTTCGACCCCCACGAGATAGACGTGAAAGAACTCGCGTCGGAACTCAAACGAAAGATGGCGACCGGCGGGACGGTACACAAGGGGACGATCGAACTACAGGGCGACCACCGCGAGCGCGTGGCGAATGTTCTACGAGAGAAGGGCTACGAGATAGCGTAGTCGCTTCGCCGGACTTCGCCCGCTCGTTCTTGCAGCGTTCGATACGCCGGAATTTCCCGTTCGACGCTTCCGGAGTCACCCACGACGGGCACGGATAGACAACCTTTTAGGACAGCCTAAACCACAGGGAACCAGAGAAGATGAGCGAGGAGGACATCTGCGTCGTCGTCCCGACGATTCGTGAGTACGAGTGCATGCGGGAGTACTTCGACAACGCTCGCGAGCACGGATTCGACCTGGACCGACTGCACGTCGTGCTGGTCACGGAGGATTTCTGTGACACCGACGAGATGGAAGCGGTGCTCGAATCGGAGGGCGTCTCGGGTGCGGTGTTCGACGGAACGCGCCGAGAGCAGTGGTTCGATACGCACGGGATACCGGAGTACAGCCACTTGATTCCCGAAGCCAGCCACGCCCAGACGAGTTTCGGCCTGCTCTACCTCTGGGCGGGCGAGTTCGAGTACGGCGTTTTCATCGACGACGACACCCTTCCTCACCCCGACTTCGACTTCTTCGGCCGCCACCTGCGCAACCTCCAGTTCGAGGGCGAAATCGAGCGAGTGTCCTCCGACGAGCAGTGGGTGAACGTCCTCTACCAGAACGACGACGAACACGGCCTGTACCCTCGTGGCTACCCCTACTCGGCGATGGACGAAGGGACCGAGACCGAGACGGCCTACGTCTCGAACGTGGTGGCGTCGCAGGGCCTCTGGACGAACGTCCCCGACCTCGACGCCGTTCGAATCCTGATGGACGGTGACTTGCAGGGACAGGCCCAGACGCGCACCTCGCGGGAGGACTTCGACGACGATTTCGTGGTCGCACCCGGCAACTACCTCACGGTCTGCTCGATGAATCTCGCGTTCCGCCGGGAAGTCGTTCCGGCGTTCTACCAGCTCCCGATGGACGACAACCCGTGGGACGTGGGCCGGTTCGACGACATCTGGAGTGGCGTGTTCTTGAAACGCGCCTGTGACGTGCTCGGAACGAAAATCTACACGGGTGGCCCGCTCTGTGAACACAACAAAGCGCCCCGCTCTACGTTCGGCGACCTCCAGAACGAAGTCGCGGGGTTGGAGTTGAACGAACACCTCTGGAAGGTGGTCGACGACGTCGGCGGGACTGGCGATTCCTACGCCGAGGTCTTCGCCGCGATGGCCGACGAACTCGTCGCGGGCGACTGGTCGGCGTACCAAAACGGCGAGTTTTTCACCTACGTCGGCGAATACATGCACGACTGGCTGGATTGTCTCGACTCGCTCGAAGCGATTCCCACCGCCACCCCTGCCTTTGCGGACGACTGACCGTCCGAAAACCGGTAGGTATAAACGTTTTAGGCTAGCCTAATTCCATGTATGCAGCGACGCGGCTCTGCTGGCGACGAGGGGTACAACCGACGGCGATTCCTCGCCGTCGGCGCGAGCGCGGTCGGTAGCGCGACGCTTTCAGGGTGTCTCGGAATCATCGGAAACGACGGGAAGAAAGACGACGGTTCGAACGTGGCGGGACAGATCGGTTCCGGGCGCTCACCGTTCGGCGACCGGAAGATTCCCGGTGGCACCTCGATGAAAGAGCTTCCCGACCTGAAGGGCGAGCTGACGCTCTACTCGGGACGCGGACAGGCGCTCGTCGGCGAACTCGTGACGTTCATCGAGAACCTCTACGACGATTTCGATGTGAAACCCCTGTACGGCAACTCCACCGACCTCGTCCAGAAGATAAAAACGGAGGGCAAAAACAGCCCCGCCGACGTATTTTACTCCGTCAACGCCGGGTCGCTCGGCCTGCTCGCGGACGCGGGCAGAACCACGAAACTCCCGAAAGACGTGCTGAACGAGGTCAAAAAGCAGTTCCGCGACCCGCAAGGGGAGTGGGTCGGCACCTCCGGGCGGGCGCGCACGATCCCGTTCAACACGAACAGTTTGGGCAAGAAGGACGTCCCGAACGACATCTTCGCGTTCCCGGACCAGTCGAAGTTCAACAACGCGATGGGGTGGGCGCCCTCCTACGGTTCGTTCCAGGCGTTCGTAACCGCGATGCGGATTCTGAACGGCCGACAGAAGACGAAACAGTGGCTCACGCGGATGAAGAACAGCCAGATAAAGAAGACCTACTCGGACGAATTTCTCGTCGCCGACGCGGTCGCCCGTGGCGAGATTAAAGCCGGCTTCACGAACCACTACTATATCCAGCGCGTCATCGCCGGCAATAAGAACGCGTCTATCGACACCGCCTTCACGAACGGCGACGCAGGGTCGATGTTCAACGTGGCCGGTGCCACAGTCGTCGACACGACGAGCGACCAGAAACTCGCACAGAACTTCGTCCATCACTTGCTGTCTGCAGAAGCACAGGAGTATTTCGCGGTGAAAACGTTCGAATATCCACTCATCCCCGAGGTCGAACCACTCGGTCGGCTCCCGACCATCGACGAACTCAATCCGCCGGAGAACTTAGACCTCGGCCAACTGTCGGACATCGAACCCACGTTGAATCTCTTGCGCGAGGTCAACCTGCTGTAACACACTATGGAAACGGAAACCCGGTCAGAACAGGCGAGTCAGCGGGGAAACGAGCTACCCCTCGGCCTGACGCTTCTGGGCGGTGCGGTGGCCACCGCCGTGTTGTTCCCCCTGCTCTGGCTGGTCGGCATGGCGCTCGAAGTCGAGTTCGACCGTGCGATTTCTCTCCTGACGAGTCCTCGAACCATCGAAATCTATGCGAACAGCGCCGTCCTCGTCGTCGGGGTCACGGTGGCGTCGATTCTCCTCGCGGTTCCGCTCGCGTATCTCACGGTTCGGACGAATCTCCCGTTCCGGCGGTTCTGGACCGTCGCAGTGTCGCTTCCACTCGTCATTCCGAGTTACATCGGCGCGTTCGCCTTCGTCTCGGCGTTCGGACCACGGGGGGAACTCCAGCAGCTGCTCGCACCCCTCGGCGTCGAATCGCTGCCCGAAATCTACGGTATGAAAGGTGCCGTCCTGGTGCTCACGCTCTACACCTACCCGTACGTGTTCATCACCACTCGCGCCTCGTTCAAGTCACTGGATACCACGCTCATCGACGCCGCGCGAACGCTCGACCACTCCCGGTGGGAGGCGTTCAAGCGCGTGACGATACCCCAGATCAAGCCGGCCGCCGCCGCCGGCAGTCTGCTCGTCGCGCTGTACGCCCTGTCGGATTTCGGGACGCCGGCCATCATGGGGGTGGACGTGTTCACCCGCATCATCTACGTCGAACAGAGCGTGGGCCGTGATTACGCGTCGTTGCTCTCGCTGGTCCTCGTGACCGGGACGGTGTTCATTCTCGCCGTCGAATCGCGAGTTCGCGGCGAGGAACGGAGTGCTGGTCGACAGGGTGGCAGAACCGACGACGTGGTACGACTCGGACGCTGGAAGTGGCCCGCAACGGCGTTCTGTCTCCTCGTCGTCGGCCTCGCGCTGGCCGTTCCAATCGGCATCCTCGGACTCTGGCTGGTCGGCGAGAGCACGCAGTACGCCACCACGCTCTCGTTCGAGTGGGAGTTCGCAGCCAACTCCGTCTACGTCGCGGCACTGGCTGCGCTGGTGACGACGCTTTCGGGGCTCCCGGTCGCGTACCTCTCGGCCCGCCACCGGTCACGGCTCTCGTCGCTGTTCGAGCGAGCGTCGTACATCGGCTACGCGGTGCCGGGCGTCGTGATGGGTCTCGCCATCGTCTACTTCAGTGCGAACTACGCGTCACCGCTGTACCAGCACCTGCCGCCGCTCATCTTCGCCTACGTCGTCCGCTTTTTGCCACAGTCGGTGGGGTCGACGCGGGCGTCGTTCCTGACGGTGAACCCACAACTGCCGGAGGCGGCCCGGACGCTGGGCCGAACCTCCATCGGCGCGTTTCGGGCCGTCACGCTCCCGCTCATCGCGCCGGGACTGCTCGGCGGGGCGGCGCTAGTGTTTCTGACGACGATGAAGGAACTGCCAGCGACGCTTCTCTTGCGTCCAATCGGGTTCGACACGCTCTCGACGTTCATCTGGAGCGCGCAGGCGCAGGGTCACTTCGGGGCCGCCGCCGTGCCCGCACTCATCCTGCTGGTCGTCTCCGGATTCTCGATGCTCCTCATACTTTCACGGGAGGGATACGATGTCAAATAGCCAAACATTCCACGGTCGTGCGGATGTACAGAACGAAACCCGACGGTCGAACGAAACGGTGCTCGAACTGGATTCGGTCGTCAAGCGCTACGGCGATGGGCCGCGGGTCATCGACGACCTCTCGCTGTCGGTGCGGGAGGGCGAAATCCTGACCATGCTCGGCCCGTCCGGGTGCGGGAAGACCACCACCTTGCGTCTCATCGCGGGGCTAGAACGCCCGGACGGTGGTGAGGTTCGCTTGAACGACGAGACGGTCGCCGGAGACGGCTCGTTCGTCTCGCCCGAACAGCGCGGTATCGGCGTCGTCTTCCAGGAGTTCGCGCTGTTCCCGCACATGACCGCGGAGGAGAACGTCGCGTTCGGCCTGAACGACCTGTCCGACGAGGAACGCGAACGCCGGGTCGATGCGATGTTCGAACTCGTGGACCTGGAGCGACAACGCGACAGCTATCCGGACGAGCTTTCGGGTGGCCAGCAACAGCGCGTCGCACTCGCGCGTTCGCTCGCACCCGAACCGGAGATACTCCTGCTGGACGAACCGTTCTCGAACCTCGACGTCGACCTGCGCGTCGAGATGCGCGAGGAAGTCAGGCGGATACTGAAAGCGGCGGGAGTCACCGCCATCTCCGTCACGCACGACCAGGAAGAAGCGATGTCCATCAGCGACCGCGTCGCCGTGATGAACGGCGGGCAACTCGAACAGGTCGGACGCCCGGAACAGGTGTTCCAGCACCCTGAATCGCGCTTCGTCGCCTCGTTCCTCGGACACGCCGGATTCCTCTCGGGGTACGTCAACGGCGACGAGGTAGTCACGGGAATCGGCTCCATCCCCCGCGACCAGATTCACGGACTGGCCCCCCAGTACGACAAGACCCGAATCGACGTGCTCGTCCGCCCGGACGACCTGGACGCCGTGCCGGCGAAAAACGGCACCGCCGACGGTCACGTGACCTACCGGCGCTACCTCGGTCCGACCGTCCTCTACCGCGTCGAACTGAACGACGCCGACGAACACGGGGGTGCCGACGTCCTCCAGTGTATGCACAACCACTCGCGACAGATTTCCCTCGAATCCCCCGTCGACGTGGAACTCGCCGCAGACCACGACCTAGCGTGGTTCCCCCGTGAACAGCGCGAAACCCACGCCCGCGCGCCCGAAGCCGACTGATGAACCCGCGGCGGCCCCAGTTCGACTGGCGACGTCTCAGACCGTCCGGTCTGCGACGGTGGCTCGTCCCCGCCGCGTTCTCGCTCTTCGCGGGCGGTGTCGTCTTCTGGCTCTCGACGCAGTACTTTCCGTATCTCTCGGTGAACCACGACGAAGGCGTGTACCTCCAGCAGGCCGCGATGTTGCTCGACAGGCAGGTGACGATACATACCGCATTTCCGGACGCCTTCCGACCATGGTTTTTCGTCGTCGACGGGAACCGGATGTATCCGAAATACGCGCCGGTCCCCGCCGCCGTCTTCGCGCTCGGGAAACTCGCGGGCGGGTTCCGTCTCGCCCTGTTCGGCGTCGCCACGGCCACCGCTGCGCTCGTTTACACGCTCACCCGCGACGCCTTCGACCACCGAACGGGCCTGCTCGCGAGCGTCGCCCTCCTCGGCTCACCGCTCTTTCTCCTCACGTCCGCCACCTTCCTCTCCTACGCCCCGACGACGACGCTAAACCTGCTGTTCGCGGTCGCGTACGTCAGAGCGGTCCGAACGTCGAATCTCGCGTGGGGTGTACTGGCAGGAAACGCCATCGGGCTCGCGTTCTTTTCGCGTCCCTACACCGCCATCCTGTTCGCAGTGCCGTTCGCCGTCCACGGAGTGCTCGAACTGTGGCGCGACGAGTTCCGGCGAGTCGCGCCGCGGTACGCTGTCGTCTCCACGTTCGGACTCGTGTGGGTCGGCGTCACGCTCGGTTACAACTGGTTCGTCACGGGGTCGCCCCTTTTGTTCCCCTACCAGGCGTTCGCTCCTCACGACGGCCTCGGATTCGGCCACCGGGAACTGTTGGGCTACGTTCGCCAGTACACCCCCGCACTCGCGCTCCGGGCGAACGCCCACCTCCTCTGGGCGTTCGCGACGCGGTGGACGGTCGCGCCACCGCTCGGAACGCTCCTCGCGGGGCTCGGACTCGCCCGGTTCCTGTGGCGCGACCGTCCCGAGTGGACGACGCCGGGGCTCTCCGACGCCGAACTCCGTGGCATCCTCGCAGGACTCTTCGTCTCGGTCGTCGTGGGCAACGTCTTCTTCTGGGGCAATCTGAACATCCTCGCGGAACTCGGCGACCCGAACGACGGTTTCATCTCGCAGTTCGGCCCGTTCTACCACTTCGACCTCCTGCTCCCGCTCTCGGCGTTCGCGGCAAGCGGCGTTATCCTCCTCGCCAGTGGTGTCCTGTCGGTCGTGCGCGACCGGTTCGACACGCCAGGCGTCGAATCCACGCGCGTTCGTGCGGTGGTGGTCGCGCTGTTGCTCGTCACTACACCCGTCGTGGCGGTCGCAGAACAGGCTGCCCTCCGACCGACACTCGACGAGCACGCATCGCTGGCGGAGAAACACGAGCGGGCATACCGACCCTTCGAGGAACGCGACTTCGAGAACGCCCTCGTCTTCCTGCCGACGCCCTACGGCGGGTGGTTGAATCATCCCTTCCAACCCCTCCGGAACGAGCCCTCATTCGATGGCGACGTGGTGTACGCCCAGAATCGCGGCCCGACGGGGGATTTCGCACTCGTCGACGCCTACGAAGACCGCCGACTCTACCGCTACACCTATCGCGGGCGTTGGTCCCCCGCACCCGACGCCGGAGTGACGCCGAAACTGGAGCGGCTTCGCGTCCACGAGGGAAAGCGAGTCGAAATCGGAACCCGCGTCGGCATCCCCGACGACGCCACACGCGCCACGGTCAGACTGGAAGTCGATGGTGAGGTGGCGACGTTCGATATCCCCCGTCCGAACGACTCGGTCGCCGTATCGTGGGAACTCTCGTCCGAAGGGGTTCGAATCACGACGCCGAATCGCACCCGGAGCTTCGCCATCGACCGTGCGGAGAACGTATCGCTCGCCGTCGTCGTCTTCCAGTCCGGCGGGTCGACGTTCACCTACCGACAGGACGTATCGGTGCTCGCAGAAGACGGGTCGGTGCGCGTCCTCTGGCCGCCTCAGACGCGACTCTGTCGGCTGACGCTGGACTGCGGGCGAGAGGGAACCTATCTACCCGAGAAGACCACGCTGGATGGGGTATCGCTCAACTCGACGGTCAGTACCGCGGGTCGAGTCGACGCAGGCGCTCCTGTGTCGCCACTTTCACTATCGACCCCGCTATCTCTCGCCCGCCGGTAATGGGGTCGAGTTTCGTCTCGCCGGTCCGCTCGTCGTACGCAATCGGAATCTCGCGCACGCGATAGCCCCGCATCAGTGGGCGTATCAGCAGTTCCGCCGAGAGCCCGGTGTTCTGTGTCCACTCGATGTCTTTGACTACCTCCCGGCGGTACGCTCGCATACCCGTCGTCGTGTCGTGGACCCGCTCGCCCACGAGCACGGATGCGAGCGCGGCGAACGCGCGGTTGCCCCAGCGGTTCATCTCCGGCATAGCAGCCGCGCCGTAGTAGAGTCGGTCGCCACTCACCACGTCGTACCCCCGATTCAGCACGTCGAGGAACTCCGGAAGCTGTTCCATCGGATAGGTGTCGTCACAGTCGGTGGTCACGACGACCGGTCGGTCCGGGGCGAGCAAGGCTTCCCGCACTGCGACACCGTAGCCCTGCGGTCGCTGGCGAATGACGCGAGCGCCGTGTTCTTCGGCGATTTCGGGAGTTCTGTCCGACGACCCATCGACGCAGACGACCTCCGCCTTGCCGTCGGTCACTCGTTCGATGTCGGAAAGCACCGACCCGACCGCGTCCGCCTCGTCGTACGTCCCCATGACGACGCTCACGTCCTCGAACGTGAACTCGTCCCGCGCTTCGCGTTGCATCTCGTTTGCGGTTGTCGGGGACACTACTTGAGTTTTAGGTTTGCCAAAAACCGGTGGCACCAGCAGCTATTTGCTTCTCTCTGTCGTACTCCTTACGCTATGACGGGAAAGAAACTGCTGATGATAGTCGGTGACTTCGGCGAGGATTACGAGATAATGGTACCGTTCCAGGCGCTGCAAGCCGTCGGCCACGAAGTCGACGCGGTGTGTCCCGGGAAGGGGAGCGACGACACCGTGAAGACGGCGGTACACGACTTCCGCGGAGACCAGACGTACATGGAAAGCCGTGGACACGACTTCGCGCTCACGGCGTCGTTCGACGACGTCGACCCCGCAGACTACGACGGCCTCGTTCTCCCCGGCGGGCGCGCACCGGAGTATCTTCGAACCTACGACGAGGTCATCGAGACTGTCCGCCACTTCGCAGACGAGGACAAACCCATCGCCGCCATCTGTCACGCCGCACAGATTCTCGCGGCGGCCGACGTCATCGACGGTCGAACCTGTTCGGCCTATCCCGCGCTCCAGACCGACGTCGAGGACGCTGGCGGGGAATACTACGACGGCGTGACCACGGACGGTAATCTAGTGAGCGGGCGAGACTGGGGCGACCACGTCGAGTGGTTGTCACAGTTCCTGGACGTACTGGGGACGAAAGTCGAGTACGGAGAACCAGTAGAGATGTAATCGCTTCGAACCGAACTTCGGTTCGAGACGAAGACGACCTCCGACACGTCGCGGAGACTGCTGACCAATTTTTCCATCCGTTCATCGCCGCGTGATTCGCCGGACGACCCCGTCACTGCTAGCGTTCTAAGTTATCGACCGCCCCGCGGTCGGTGGCATCGACGAGACGGGCCAGCCGTACTGAGCGTTCACAGCTTCGAGCGCGAACCGGTTAGGCTGACGAGTTCCCCTGTCCTCCCTGCGTCGTAGTCGTGGTCGTGCCTCCGCCACCGTCGCCCCCGCCTCCCTGGAAACGAGAACTGAGCAGGTTGAGTTGGCTGCTGAAGATGGTCGCGTCACTGGTGAACCGACGAGTGTTACCCTGACTCAGCGACAGGTTTCGTCCGAAGATGACCGTGGTTATCTGACCCTGGGCACCGTCCCCGCCACCTAGCTGATAGCGGATGAGGTAGGCGTTGTAGTCGTCGGGCTGGGAAATCTCGGGGACGTTCCCGCCGCCGGGGCGCTGGAGCAGTCGAACTGTCGTTGATTGCTCCAGGGTGCTGACGACGCGGAACTGCACGCCCGGGTGGTAGTCGTACGTGTACACCAAGATTTCACGAGCCTCCTGTGCCGATGCGCTACCGGCACTGCCCAGACCCAGCGCGAGCGCACCCGCCCCAATTGCGCCTTTCTTCATGAACGAGCGTCGCTCTTCTGACTCCGTGTCGTAGTCGTTGTTCTCGGACATCGATTTTCACGTTCGCTCAGGACACTGTTAAATCGGTGTGAACTTTCAATCTTCTAATTAATACCTAACGGTGATTCTCCCGCCGTAATCGTTGTGTCCGATTCGGTAACGGAACTTACGACGACCTCTGGTCCCGTGGGTGTTGTTTTCCCACGGAAACTCGCTGCACTTTCCTACCTCCCACGTTTTCGGGATATAGAGGTTCTACAAATGAATATCGACGGAATCAAACGTGATTTGAGGAGTAGTCGGGGCCGTTCTCTCGACCGATCGGTCGGTGGTGGGAAAAGACAGCTCGA
>NZ_JBPEHH010000033.1:0-51192 GCF_054177595.1 Haladaptatus ordinarius
AGTCCATGACGGGTTCTCTGTTGGGTGTCTCGTCTGTGTTGGTCGTGACGCCGTTGACCGAGGTTGTCCCGACAGCCGCTCGGAGGACCACCTCCATGATATCGCCGGAATCGAGGGGCAGCCCTCGATTCCGGGCATCGGCACCAACTCGAGCACCTCCAGAGCAAGAGTCTTGAGTTGGCTGTTCGTAATGAACTCGTCCGGATCTGTAAGCACCCGTTTGAGCTTTGGTAGGTTCACCAGGTGCGTATCCGGACAGCGGATGAATCAGGTTCCTGATTCACCCGCTTCACTCAGGACTACGTATCAGCTGCTGGACTCCTGAGCCAGAGTGGACAACTAGCGAATGTCGTGGAGACAGAGACGCTAGCGCTGTTCGAGCACCTCTCCTTCGAGTTTCTCGAAGAGTTCGACGTGGTCGCCCCGGCGCAGACGGGGCGAACACGAGACCACGAACCACCAGAGCTGATGCGTGGCTTACTTCACTGCTACTACAAGGACATCTACGGCATCCGTCCTGTTGAACGAGAGCTTCGGAACGCGGTTGTCTGGCTGAGCTGTGGCTTCGATCGACCGCCGTCGAGAGACGCGGCCGATCGCTTTCTCACTGACCTCGAACACGTCGTTGACGAAGTCTTTGACCGGCTCGTCGAACAGGCCGCCCGCCGCGGCCTGCTCGACGTGACCTACTGCATCGATTCGACCGATGTGAGGGCGATGCCCGCCGATCCAGATGCGTCGAAGTGCTACGATCCGACCGAGGACGAGTACTACTACGGCTACGGCTGCACGATCGTCTCGACCGGGCAAAAGATCCCGATTGCAGCCGAGTTCACCGAGAGCAAACAAGCACCAGAAGAGACGGCGATGCGCGTCACCCGTGACGCGCTCGCCGTCGCCCAGCCGATCTGGATGATCGGTGACAGCGCCTACGACACCCTCGACTGGCACGACCACCTGCTGGCCGCAGGGGTCGTGCCAGTCGCTCCGTACAACGTACGAAACACTGACGAGCCGAAAGACATCGAGTACAGGGTCGAAGACCGCATCGAAAAACACAGCGAGGACGTCCAGCTGAAGCAATCGACGCTAGACGAGACGTACAACCGGCGGAGTGGAGTCGAACGAACCAACGAATCAGTGAAGGACTGCGGCCTCGGGCGAACACACGCCCGAGACCGCGTCCACGCACGTGCACAAGTGTTCCTCGCGCTGTGTCTTCGCCTCGTCGTCGCCATCACCAACTACGAACGTGGAGACAATCCGGGAAGTACCGTGATCAGGGTGTGAGAACTCTTCTATGACACCCTCCGCCGTCAGGAAACACGCCGAGAGGGAGGTATCTCTCGGTCGCGCCGTGGCGAGCACACGCTACGCGGTGCTCGCCGTTTTGCTCCCGAGAGAAACGCCGAGAGGGAGATTTGAACTCCCGTGTCCGTGAGGACAGCAGATTTCGAATCTGCCGCCTTGGCCGGGCTAGGCTATCTCGGCTCACCCACACCTACCCCGCTGTGCGTTTTATGGGTTTCGATCTGCAGAGTGGCAATTCGACTGACCATCGAATTAAAATCGATGGCCGTTGGGAACGATTTCATGGACGTTACAGACGCGAACGTGAAAAGCGACGCCGTCCTGGACGCGGTCGGAACCGCCGTCATCGCCGACCGCGAGTTCCTCGAAACGGTTCTCCTCGGCGTCATGGCCCAGGGCCACGTGCTCCTGGAGGACGTGCCCGGCACCGGCAAGACCCTCACCGCGCGGAGTTTCGCCTCCGCACTCGGCCTGTCGTTCAGCCGCGTGCAGTTCACGCCCGACCTCCTCCCGGCGGACGTGACCGGCACCCACGTCTTCAACGAACAGGACCGCCAGTTCGAGTTCAACGAGGGCCCCATCTTCGCCAACGTGGTCCTCGCGGACGAAATCAACCGCGCGCCGCCGAAGACGCAGGCCGCGCTCCTCGAAGCAATGGAAGAACAGCAGGTGACCGTCGACGGCGACACCCGCCCACTCCCCGACCCATTTTTCGTCATCGCCACGCAGAACCCCGTCGAACAGGAGGGAACGTTCCCGCTCCCCGAGGCGCAGGTCGACCGTTTCGCGGTGAAGACGAGTCTCGGCTACCCCGACATGGAGGGTGAAGTCGAACTGCTGCGCAGGCGGGCGGGCCGCCACAGCCAGAGTCCGTCCGTCGAGCGCGTGTTCGACGGCCAGCAGGTCACCGATCTCCAGTCCGTCTCCGAGACGGTGCGCGTCGACGAAGACCTGCTCGAATACATGGCCTCCATCGCTCGCGAGACGCGCGAAGACCGCCGGGTCGAGGTCGGCGTCTCGCCTCGCGGCACGCAACGCCTCTTCGAAGCCTCTCGCGCCCGTGCGGCCATGCAGGGCCGGGAGTTCGTCACCCCCGACGACGTAAAGCGCGTCGCCTACCCCGTGCTCTCCCACCGCGTCATCCTCACCCCGGACGCCAAGGTGAACAACGTCCGGAAAGACGAGATAATCGAGACGGTGCTGGACAGCGTGCCCGTCCCGACGGTGGAGTGACTCCCCTCGAAGAAGGAGCCGTAGCCGATATCGATTTTCTCACGCTCGAAGCGCCGACGTGAGCGCCACCGCCGCAATCAACAGGAACACCAGCGCGGTCATCGGCTGGCCGCCGCTTCCGACCAGGTAGATTCCGTAGCCGACGCCGCCCGCCGAAACCGCGACCACGGTACTCGCAGCGGCGTGCGTGAACTCGAGGGTCTGCGTGTCCGCCTCCCGGCCCAGTTGCTCGCCGACGTTGATGGCCTGCTCGCCGAAGTCCCAGGCCAGTACGGTCGCCATCGCACCGGGAAGGAGCAGTTCCGGTGGGGCAGAGACGAGTCCGCCCGCGAGGACCCCGAGCAAGAGGACGAAACTCCCGACGGTCACGCCTCCGCGAGACCCTCGGACCACGCCGAGCGCGACGAACAGGAGGCCGAGCAGTCCGACGAGTGCGCCCACGCCGCCGACCAGCGTACTCGCACCGAGTGCGACCGATCCGGCGATGATAGCGAGCAGTTGACTCACCCGCGCTGGCGAGCGGTCGATTTCGGTCACCGAACCCACCTCCGGTTGGCCTCGGCGAGCGTCACGCCGAGCGTATCGTCAGCGTGCCAGTCGACGACGCGAAGCCCGCTGGCTCGAAGCGACTGGAGTCGTCGTCTCCGCTCCGCCCGCGCGAGTCGCTGCCCGGTCGTTCCGCCCGCGGTCGGGTCGGGGCTGATGACCGTCACGGCGTGTCCGCTGGCGTCGATGCGGCGTGCCACCTCCGGCGCGAAGCGGTCACAGAGCGGCGAGAAGAACACGACCTGCGCGTCGGTGGGCAGTCGCCGCAGCAGCCACCGCATCTTCAGCGTCGAGTAGAACGTCCCGGCCGGTGGCTCGCGGCCGAACGCGGCCGCGTGTGAGAGGAGTTGCCGTGCTTCCGCCCGGTGGTACGTTCCCGTCCCGGGTGCGAGCCAGGCCTCCTGCGGACCGAGCGCGGCGATGCCGACGCGGTCGCCGTTGTCGAGGAGGGCACTGAACGCGTCGCCCGCGGCACGAACGGCGTGTTCGACCGCCCCGGGGTCGTCGGCGTCGGGGGCCAGGTAGGCCTTCGCACGGGCGTCCACGAGCAGGACGACGGTCGCGGTTCGCTCTTCCCGAAACTCGATCGTCGTCAGTTCGCCCGTTCGCGCTTTTCGGTTCCAGTCGATACGAGAGAGCGGGTCGCCGGGTCGGTACTCACGGGTGGCGAAGAACTCGACACCCGCGCCGCCCTCGCGCGTCGTCACGCGCCCGGTGTGTCGAATCGTCTGTTCTCTGAGTGGCATCGCCTCGGCCGTCGCCGCGAGTCTGGGCGTACACGAAATCGTCGTCTCGTTCGAGAGTTCGAACTCGCGTTCGACGGCACCGCTGAAGTCGCGGACCAGCACCTGCGCTGGGTCGAAGGCGTACTCACCGCGAACCGCTTCGACGCTGTACGCGAAGACTGCCCGCTTGCCGGGACGGAGTGCGGTCCCGAGTCGCGGCGACCCCGTCGTCACTTCGAGTGCCTCGGGCACGCCGTCGACGATTCGGAGGTCGGGGACGGTCGCGTCTCCGACGTTCTCGACCGTCACCTCGACTCGGATTTCGTCGCCGGGTTCCGGCGACGCGTCGCTCACCGAACGGGACAGTTCGAGGTCTGTCGTCGGGGACGTCGCGGTTCGGGCGTACGCCGCGAACGAGACGCCGACCACGCCGACGAGGAGCGTCTCGGGACTGCCGACGAACACCCCGACCGCCGCAGCGAACAGCGCGACCACGCTCACGCCGTGCCAGCGACCCGTTTCGCGGAGCGTCATCGACCGTCCTCCATGTAGGTCGCGACGGCGTCGGTGGTTCGACGGACACGACGCTGGAACGTCGTCTCGCCGCCGAACGAGAGGCGCAACCACTTTCGCAACGACCGACGAGGCGCGGGCGGACCACCGAGAAACGCGGCGGCGTACGGGTCGTCGGTCCACTCACCGGTTTTCAGTCGTTCCCGCGCTTCGTCGCGGGAGCATCCCTCGCGGTCGACTATCGACTCGACCAGCGAGCGCTCCAGCATCTCCCTGAGCTTCTTTCGCGCCCGGAATCGTTCGTTTCGGCCGCCTGCGTGAACGGTTCGGAGGTGGTCATCGAACTCGTCTCCCGGCGTCGGTAACGTGACGTTGGTCTCCGGGTCACCCGTCTCCGCCTGTTGGACGTCGTGGCGACGTCTGCTCTGGACGACGCGAAGCCCCTGAACGAAGGCCAACACGCCGAGCAGTTTCACGAACGCCGCGCCCGTCGAGACCACCGACGCGAGTTCGGGGGCGAACACGACCGCGAG
This sequence comes from Haladaptatus ordinarius, assembly GCF_054177595.1. Classification (NCBI taxonomy): domain Archaea; kingdom Methanobacteriati; phylum Methanobacteriota; class Halobacteria; order Halobacteriales; family Haladaptataceae; genus Haladaptatus; species Haladaptatus ordinarius. Next base: position 4,862 of record NZ_JBPEHH010000033.1, read on the forward strand.
CCCCCAGCCGACGGCCAGGATTCCAACCGCAGTGAGCAGTGGCCGGTCTTTCATCGGTCGTCCTCCGCGTAGTGGCGCTCGATTCGACGGAGTGCCGAGACGGCTCGTCGTTCGCGGTCACCCGTCGGGTCCTCGCCGCCGTAGCGAACCGCCTCGAAGGTGGTGGTCAGTTCGGAGACGTCGTCGGCGTTCATGCCGGCGTCGACGGCCGCCGCCGCGAACTCCCCGGGCGTGCTCGATTCGGGTGACGGCACGTCGAGGTGGTGGGTCATCTCGTGCCACGCCCGGTACACCTCGTTTTCGACGCTCGCGTCAGACTCGATGCGGTCGGCCGCCTCGCCCGCCGCCCGTCCGACTGCGGCGATGTCTTCTTCAGTCGTGGGCACGTCGTCTTCGGGCAGGTCGGGGTCGTTCCCGCTCGAACTCTTGACGAGCAGGACGACCGCACCGACGAGCGCGATGCCGAGGACGACGAACAACGCGAGCGACGGTGACAGCACGGTCGCCGCGCCGTCCCCCGCCCCACCGGAACCCCCCGCTGGGAGCGAGAAGTTCCGCTGTTCGTCGCCGGGCAGGAGACTACCGTTCGCGCCGCCGGTGGATGCGCTCGTACACGCGGTCAGGATGGCGTGAGCCAGCAACACCGGGACCCCGACCGGCCCGACGACGGCGAAGGCACCGAGCAGTCCGGCCCGCCAGTAGGCGACCCCGACGAGAAGGAGAAATCCCCCCACGATGGCCGCGATGGCGGGCCCGGACATGAGCACCGGATAGCAGGGAAAGCTGATGGGGACGACCGGTGCGGTGCCCGGCTGTTCGGGTGACGTCGATTCGTCCGTCTCACCGAAACCGCTGCCACCGGGGCCGAACCCGAAGCCGGTGCCACCTCCGCCGTCCGCGGTCACCGCGGAGTTCAGCGTGGCCGCGGCGAGAGCGATGGCGAGGACACCGAGGAGTGCGATGGCGACAGGACGGGCGCTATCTAGGTCCACGTTTGCGAGTACTGGTATTGAAAACTTAGGTTTTCTGTCTTCTTTCAGGTACGAGCGTACTTCTCGAACGAGAGGGGCGCATTTTCCGCGAGTTTCCCTTATAGATACGACCCGTCGTACTCGTCGGTCGAGCGCGAGGCGTGAGTGTTGCCACACTGGGTGCACTTGATTCGTTCCACGTTGTCCATCGTCGTGTCCAATGAGCCACAGTTGCTACAGTAGTAGCCGAACCGTTCGGTGTGTTCCTCGTCGGTGTAGGCAGGGTAAAAGGAGTCTTCGGTACCCGACTCTTCCTCGTCGCGAGCGACGTACACCTGCGTTCCGTCTTCGGTCGTCGCGGTCGTCACGCCGTCGTCCGTTTCCGTGTTCGGGAGTTCCGTGTCCTCCGTGGTCGGTTCAGTCGTCGTTTCGTCGGTAGCGGCCGGTTCGGTGTACACGTTCTCGATGAGCGATTCGTCGCCGACCTCCACCTCTCTCTCGTCCGTTTGTTCGAATCCGAACCGTTCGAAGAAGTCGTGTCCCGCCGTATTGGCATCGAAGGTCGTCGCCGAGATTCGGTCTGCACCGCGTTCCCGAAGTGACTCGACCGCGGATTCGAACAGTTGCGTGCCGATTCCTGCACCGTGATGTTCGGGGTCGACGAACAACCACTTCACCACGCCCTCCGACCCATCCCGTTCACCGACGACGAAGCCCACGATAGTGTCCCACTCCTCGCTCTCCGCGACGAACACCACGGCGTCCGAGTCGTCGAACGTCCGCGTCAATCGTTCCTCGCCGAACTGCTCCTCAGATAGCGTCTCTATCTGTCGGGGGCTGAGCGCGTACGAGGTCGTCATCGCGCTGTTAGCGAGGTCGCGCATTCGCTCGGTGTCGGCCGAAGCGGGTTCGCGGAGTTGCATGTGTGTACCATTTCCCCCCACGTCGATAAAGCCGGTGACGGAATCGGCGGTGGCTACCGCCGGGCTTTCGGAAGATGGCCGCCGCTGTCGTGCGATGTTCACGGTACCTCGGAAACCTTCGTCCGGTTCCGGACAAATTCGAGGGCGAGAGCGGAGGAGACAACGGTTAACCGTTATACTCCACGCGTCCGTGTCGTCTGTATGCGAGGCGTGGGGGTATTCGTCGTCGTATTGTTCGTCTGTACCGCACCAGTGGTCGCCATCGCTGGGACCGCTGGTGCCGGAACCGGCGGTGCCGACCAGCGCGGGAGCCAGGCCGCCCCGCCGGACCCGAGTGGGGACGTTCTGGGCTGGGAGAACGGCTACTGGCACAACGAAAGCATCGCGGTCGACCAGAGTGACGGCCTGTCGGACGAGGAGTTGAAAGCCTACGTGAGTCGGGCGATGGCGCGCGTCGAGTTCATCCGGAAACAGGAGTTCAAGCGGCCCGTCCAGGTCGAACCGTTCCCGCGGGAACGGTACAGTGAGCTGGTTCGCCTACAGACGCGACAGCAATACACGCCGTCCCAGCGGGCGTGGGAGAACCAGATCTGGGAAGCGCTGTTCGCCACCAACGAGTCGGCCGATGCCGCCCGACAGCAGACCCGACTTTGGCAACAGCGCGTCGCCGGTTTCTACCTGCCGAGCGAAGACCAGATATTCGTCATCTCCGAGGGACCGCTCGTCGTGGACAACGAGACGCTGATTCACGAACTCACACACGCTCTCCAGGACCAGCACGTCGGACTGGGGTCCTCACAGTTCAGCGCGCAGACGATGGACGGGCGGCGTGGCAGCCAGGGGCTGACCGAAGGCGAAGCGATGTACGTCGAAAAGCGGTACACGCAACGCTGTGGTGAGGAGTGGGAGTGCGTCGAGACGCCCGGCCCACCGCGTCCGAAGACGCCATACGGTGGTGGCCCACTCCCCGACTTCAACCTCGCCATGCAGGTCGCCATCATCCAGCCGTACTCTGACGGCCCGGCGTACGTCGCGTCGAACGTCCAGTCGGACGGCTGGAGCGCGATTTCGAAAGAGTACCGCGACCCACCGAAAGCGTCCGAGCAGGTCATCGACCCCGACCAGGAGTCGGACCCACCTGCGCCACTCCGTCTCGGTGAACAGGCGAAAAACGGCTGGAAACTCTACGGAAAGAAGGGTGAGAACGGCTCCGAGACGGTCGGTGAGACCGGCATCTACGCGATGTTCTGGTATCAGGGCCGGGCCTACGACAATCCCATCATCCAGTGGCGGGAGTTCGAAGACCCCGAGGCTGGCACGTTCGACACGTTCAACTACACCAGCGAACCCTCCGATGGCTGGGCGAACGACCGACTCTGGCCGTACCACAAAGACGGGAAACGTGGTTACGTCTGGCGGTCGAAGTGGGACACCACCGAGGACGCCCGGGAGTTCACGCGAGCGTATCGTGACCTCCTCCGGGGTCAGGACGCGAGACGCGTCGCTCCCGGCACGTGGGTCATCGAAGACGGTGGCTTCGCCGACGCCTTCCGCGTCGTCCGTGACGGGCGAACCGTGACGATAGTGAACGCCCCGACGGTCGACGATTTGGAGGACGTTCGGCCTGGTGCCGCGAAAGAAGCTCGCCAGTCGTCGTCGGACGCGAAAAATTTCGGTCGTTAGGCCGTCGCTTCGGTGGCGTTCGTCGGAAGCGCCTGGGTCTCGTCGGCCGCCGTCAGCAGGTCGTGGTAGCGGTTTCGAATCGTGACGGTGCTCACGTTCGCGATGTCGCTGACCGCGTCCTGGGTCAACTCCTCGTCTTCGAGGAGTGCGGCGGCGTACAGCGCCGCGGCCGCGAGACCGAGGGGTGACTTCCCGCTGGTGATGCCCGCCTCTCGAGCGGTCGTGAGGAGGTCGTGCGCTCGGCGTTTCGTCCGCGCGTCGAGGTCGACTTCGCTCTCGAAGCGAGTGAGGAACTGCTCCGGGTCGGCCGGTTTCACTTCGAGGCTGAGTTCGCGCACGATGTAGCGGTAGGTGCGTTTGAACTCCATCTCGTCGATGCGGCTCACGCTCGCCACCTCGTCCAGACTGCGCGGGACGCCGGTCTGGCGCGCGGCGGCGTACAGCGAGGCGGTCGCGACGCCCTCGATGGAGCGGCCGGGAAGCAGGTCGTCTTCGAGCGCGCGACGGTAGATGACGCTGGCCGTCTCGCGGACGTTCTTCGGCAGTCCGAGCGCGCTCGCCATGCGGTCGATCTCGCCGAGCGCCTGCTTGAGGTTGCGCTCCTTGCTGTTTCGGGTACGGAACCGCTCGTCCCACGTGCGCAGGCGCTGCATGGTCTCTCGCTGGCGAGGGCTCAACGTTCGGCCGTAGGCGTCTCTGTCTTGCCACCCGATGCTACTCGACAGTCCCTTGTCGTGCATCATCTTCGTCGTCGGGGCGCCGACGCGGGATTTCGAGTCGCGTTCTGCGGCGTCGAACGCGCGCCACTCCGGCCCGCGGTCGATGGCGTCCGCTTCGACGACGAGACCGCACTCCGCACAGGCGGTCTCTGCGTGTTCCGCGTCGGTGACGAGGTGACCGCCGCACTCGGGGCAGGCGTCGTGTTCTCGTTCGGTGGTCGATACAGTCCGTTCTGTCTGCTTCGTTTTCGTACTCATTATCGTGGATGAAAGCGGTTTCCAGAAGGGAGAAAACGTGCGCCGGAAACCAGTTCGCTAACTATAGGTTAGTGAAGCAAGTATTTAAAGATATCGTATGATTGCATCCTGTCATCTGGCGGAGTCTAACTATCTGCTCCCGAATACGTGTCCGAAATTTTGTTCTCTATCGACAGTATATGCCCAGATTAAACTGCACATAAGAATATACCCCTGGTACTTCCAGCCCACCAGAGATGACGAGACAGACGCGTCGAACGTTCGTCGCCACTGCCGGTGTAATCGGGCTCGCAGGGTGTTCGTCGCTCTCCGGGTCGTTCCCGGCGGCCGACGACGGTGGAAAAGCAAGTGGTTCCGGTGGGGCGAACGTCGCGGTCGCAGACGACTTTACGAACCTCGCTCACTGGCAAACCGTGGACGGACAGGGGTCGCTCTCGAAATCGACCGACGCGTACGAGGGTTCGCGGTGTGCGCGCGTTACCGGGAGCGAGCAGACGAATGCGGGACAGATCGTCCGGTCGCTTTCCGGGACGGACCTCCGGGGAACGAACTTCTCGATGGCGGTCAAGTTCACGACTCACGAACAGGTGAAAATCGCCATCCAATTCCTCGCACCCGACAGCGAGCACGTCGTCACGCTGAAACGGACGCTGGTCGGGCCGAAAGACCGCTGGGTGCGTGTCAACTTCGGCATCACGGGGATGGACGAGGGAGCAGACCTCTCGGCGGTCGACGAACTTCGCATCGTCGGGCGACCGGTCGACCCGAACGCGGAGAAACCGGTCGAGTTCTTCGTCGACGACCTCCGGACGGTCTCTCGCTCGGACACGGGCTACGTGATGTTCACGTTCGACGACAGTCACGCCAGTCACTACCGTGCGTTCGAGTTGATGAACGAGTACGATTTCGCGGGCGTCGAGGGTGCCATCCCCGAGAGCATCGGCAACGACGACCGCTTGACCGACGAGGAGTTGTCCACCATGGCGAAGGGCGGCTGGGACGTCGCGGCCCATCCCAACGTCGGCGCGCAGTTCATCTCCGAATACTCCGACGACGAACAGAAAGCGCTCCTCAAAGGCACGCGTGGCTCGCTCGAATCGATGGGATTCGAAGACGGCGCACGCCACCTGCTCGTCCCGAAGAATCTCGTCGGCGCGACGACGTTCGACCTCGCACACGAGTACTACGACACCGTCTTCAGTTTCGGTGCCTGTCCGAACGCGATGCCCTTCGAACACGAGGACGCCATCGTCTCGCGGACGTACGGGAAGGATATCGACCTCGTGAAACGTTACGTCGACTACGCCGCCGAGTACGGCCAACTCGTCGTCCCGCTCTTCCACGAGGTCGGGAAGGGTGGTGACGTGAGCGAACGCGAGTTCGAGGCGCTGTTGAAGTACGTCGAAAAGCAGGACGTAAAGGTCATCACCGCCTCCGACCTGCTGGAACTGTAGGTCGGTCACTGGGCGGTTCTGGGTGGCCGCCGGATTCCCACAGACTTGGCCGCCACCGGAGGGTCTTAACGCATCGAATACCTACCGTCTCGTATGACAGAACAGGCGACACTCGCCGGCGGGTGTTTCTGGTGTCTCGAAGCCGCGTTCGAGGAGTTAGAGGGCGTGGAGTCGGTCACGTCCGGTTACGCGGGCGGGTCGGTCGAGTATCCGTCCTACGAAGAGGTCTGCTCGGGTAGCACGGGCCACGCGGAAGTCGTCCAGCTCACCTACGACCCGCAGACGGTCGACTACGACGACCTGCTCCAGGTGTTTTTCACCATCCACGACCCGACGACGCTGAACCGGCAAGGGCCGGACGTGGGCAGCCAGTACCGCTCCGCCATCTTCTACCACGACGACGACCAGAAGGCGTCCGCAGAGCGGTTCATAGACGAACTCGAAGCCGCAGACGCGTTCGACGACCCAATCGTGACCGAGGTGGAACCGCTGGAGGCGTTCTACGAGGCCTCGGAGTACCACCAGAACTACTACAAGAAGAACCCCAACGACGCCTACTGCACGGTGAACGCCCAGCCGAAGATTCGGAAGGTGCGCGAGAAGTTCGCCGAGAAGGTTCGACAATAGAGTAGGCTATCGGTCACACTCGTCGGACGAAGACGCGTCTGCTTCCATCACGGCCTCGTCGCTAGCGCGGATTTTGCGGCGGACGACGCACGTGAGTAGAACGACGATGGCGGCGGTGGTGACTGACACACCGGGACCGAGGGCGAAGAGAGCGTTGCGAGGACGAGGTACGGAACGAAGAGTGACCAGTCCCGTCGGTGCCTCCCACTGTAGTCGTGTGAAAACCTCACGAGTGTGCGACGGTTTTCTCCCTCGATTGTAACGCTGCCAGCCAATCCGCGGTGTGCAGAGCGTGAACGGTACAGTACAGACGACTTGGGAGTCACCCTACCGACGAGTCAGAACGTCGTCAATCGTTTTACCGCACGGCGTGGTTAGCACCGATACCGATGCCAGTCCAACCAGATTACGTCAAGAAGGTGGGAAACATCCTGCTCGAACGCTACCCGGATGCGTTCACCGACGACTTCGACCAGAACAAAGAGAGCGTAGCGAAGTTGACGAACGTCTCGTCGAAGAGCGTCCGCAACCGAATTGCGGGCTACGTCACGAGAAAACACGAACGCGGCAGGGAAGAGGAGTTCCTATGACGGTTCGGTAGTCGTCGCTCCGGTTCCGACGGGCGCTTCCCAGGCGTAGACCACTCCGAGTCCGACGAGCACGACCACGCCGAGAACCGCCACGGCGACCAGCGGCGAGTACCCATCGGCCACGACACCCCCGGCGAGTTTGAGCGGCAGTCTGACCAGCGCGTACACCATCGACGCGGCGCTGAGCACCGTGGCCCGGCCGACCGACCCCGCGTTGTCGTTGATATGCTGGTTGACCAGCGGCTGAAGCACAGTCTGCGAACCGGTTCTGACGAAGAACATCGGGAGCGCGAAGATGGGAGCGAACACCGGGACGACGAGCGAGACGCCGAAGAACAGCGGGACGAACACCGTCGTCATCCGGAGACCCACCACGTCCTCGATGGTTCCGGCGTGATAGCTCAATCCGGCAGAGATGAGCGTGAATCCGGCGTACAGTGGTCCCATGAGTTCGACCGAAATCCCGAGCGTTTCCGTCGCTATCGGCTGGACGTACGGCTCGACCGCGGCAGTCGCGGCGAAAAACAGCGCCACGTACGTCACGAACGACCGAAGCGGCGGTTTCGAAAGGTGGTGGCGCACGATTCGAAGCGCATCGAGTGGCGACAGCACGTCGCGGTCGTCGTCCGTCGTCGCTCGATTCCGTGGCAGCGTCAGGAGCACGAACACGCCGGCACCGTTCAGGACGCCGGATGCGAGAAACGGCAATCTGGGGTCGAGTTCGTACAACACTCCTCCGGCGAGCACCGTCACGACGGTCACCGCTCGATTGACCGCCATACCGCGACCCCGAACCCGAGCGAACTGGTCGGTTCCGAGTTCGGCACGGAGCGTCTCGTAGAGCCACGCATCACCACTGCCGGAGCGAAAGACGAGCGAGAGCGTCCACAGGACGTACAACCCAGCGAGTGCGAGAAAGGAGCGTGCGAAGACGAATCCCAGGATGGAGGCAGTCATACAGACCGAACTGACGAGGAGGCTATCTCGGCGGCCGATTCGGTCACCGACGTAGCCCGTCGGAATCTCGCCGAGTACCGTCAGCGTGGAGTAAAGCGCGCTGAGAAGGGCAATCTGTGTGTAATCGAGGTTGCGATAGAGCAGAAAGAGGGTGAAAATCGGCGAGAAAAATCCGAACGAGATGGTCGCCTGATAGCAGTAGTACTTGTAGACGGTCGGCAGACGAGACATCTACCCAGACTTCGAACGACTGATAGTAAACGGTTTCCTGATACTCATTTATGTAATGTATATGTCATTTTTGCCATAGATACAGGCATCTAGGGAACGTAGTCCGGTGTATGCACCTGTACGCCGCGATGCGAGGCGGGCTCCTCGTCGCCGACGAGACGGAGACGACGGGAGTACGACTGGCCGACCACGACATAGAGTGTATCGCCGCGACGTCCGACCGCGTCTTCTGTGGGACGTTCGACGCCGGACTCTTCCGAAGCGACGACGCGGGCGAGACGTTCCACTCGGTCGGCGGGGAGACGATTCGCGAGTCGGTGATGTCGCTCGCGGTCGACCCGGACGACCCCGAGACGGTGTGGGTCGGAACCGAACCCAGTGCCGTCTATCGAAGCACCGACGGCGGCGATTCGTGGGAACGACGCGAGGGGTTGACCGACCTACCTTCGGAACCGCAGTGGTCGTTCCCGCCGCGCCCCCACACCCACCACGTCCGGTGGATAGAACCGGACCCGTACGACACGGACCACCTCTACGTCGGTATCGAGGCCGGTGCGCTCGTACAAACGCACGACGCTGGCGAGACGTGGGAGGACAGGGTCTCGGGCGCTCGGCGGGACAACCACTCGCTTGCGACCCATCCCGACGCGCCGGGACGGGTCTGGTCTGCCGCGGGCGATGGCTACGCAGAATCCGAAGACGGCGGCGAGACGTGGCAGTACCCACAGGAGGGACTCGGCCACCGCTACTGCTGGAGTGTCGCGCTCGCTCCGGACGACCCGAACACCGTCCTGCTCTCCAGTGCCAGCGGGCCGCGAACCGCGCACAACGCCAGTTCCGCCGAGTCGTACGTCTACCGCAAGCGCGACGGCGAATCGTGGGAGCGACTCGACGGTCTTCCGACCGGCGAGGGCATCACTCGGGCGGTGCTCACTGCCGGAGAATCGGCTGGCGAACTGTACGCCGTCAACAACAGGGGAATCTACCGAACCGAGGACGCGGGGGAGACGTGGAGCCGACTCGACGTGGAGTGGCCCGCCGGATTCGAGAAACAGACCGCGAGAGGCGTGGCGGTGTTTCCGTAGGTCGACCGGCGATACGACGGCGTCGGCCGTGTTTCGGAGTCGACCGGTAGTTCTCTACCGGGACGGCATCCGCCGGTCGAGGAAGTCGCCGACGAGTTCGAACGAGCGGATTTTCTGGTCGATGTCGGTGCTGCCGTGGCCTTCCGCACCGAGTTCCTCGTATTCGTAGTCCACATCCTCCTCGAATCCGTCTTCGTCGAGTCGGTCGCGGAACAGTCTCGCCTGCGAGACGGGCACTCGACGGTCGTTGACGCCGTGAACCAGCAGCAGTGGCTCGCTGAGATTCTCGGTGTACTCGATGGGGCTGCGCTCCCGATAGAGGTCGTAGTTCTCCTCGGGGTCGCCCAGATACTTCTCCATGAGTCCGGTCTGGAAGTGTGGCATCGTGTTCTCGTACATGTCGTGGAGGTCGGTGACGCCGACCCACGCGATGCCCGCCGCGTACAGCTCTGGATACTGCACCATCTGCCAGTAGGCGCTGTAGCCGCCGTAGGAGCCGCCATAGGCGACGATTCGCTCCTCGTCTATCCACTCCTGTTCGCGGAGCCAGCGAACTCCTTCTGCGATGTCCTCCTGCTCTGTGCCACCCCAGTCACCGATGAGGCTGTTCTTGAACTCCCGCCCGCGTCCGATCGAGCCACGGTAGTTGATCTCGAGGACGCTGTACCCACGGTTGGTGAAAAACTGTGCTCGCTGGTCGAACTCCCGAAGGTCGTGTGACGCCGGGCCGCCGTGTATCTTCACGACCGCCGGAGACGGTCGTTCACCCGAATCGTACAGCAGACCGCCGATCTCCCACCCGTCGTGCGATTCGAAGGTTATGTACTCCGCGTCGGTGAACGATTCGGGGTCGATATCGCCGTACTCCGGTTCGAGGAGGGTTCGTGTCTCGCCCGAGTCGACGTCGGTGACGAGAAGCGCAGGACGCTGGGTGGGCGTCGTCTGCTCTACGAGCAGTCGTCCCTCCCCGAGCAGGGCCGAGTCGCCGAGTTTCGGGAACGACGCGACGCCGACAGGGAGGTCGAGGTCCGTCGTCTCGCCGTCGAGGTCGTAGACGAGCGGGACGATGGCAGCATCTCGCGTTCGAAGCGCGAGGAAGCCACTCCCGTCCGGGAGGAATGTGACGGGATTCTCGACGTACTCGCCCGTCCCGAACCAGTCTATCTCGTCCGATTCGAAGTCGTAGACGCCACAGCGCGTCTTGTCTTCGGAGTTGTCCGAGACGAGGAGCCGGGTCCCGTCGGGTGACCAGCCCGAAAGCCGGGATTCGCTCCCCTCCGTCCCGATTTCGAGGTTTCGTGGATTCGACCCATCGGCGTCGGCCACGTACACGTCGACGTTCTTCAGGTCCTCCGATTCGTTGGCCACGTACGCGATTCGGTCACCATCGGGACTGAACAGCGCGAAGTGGACCCCTAGCTCGTAGTCGGTGAGTTGGTCGCTCGTCTCCGTCTCGCGGTCGTAGCAGTAGAGGTTCATCTGCCCGCCGGCACTACTGGTGTAGAGCAGTCTGTCGTCGCGTACGTCAGTGAGGACACACTGCCCAGAATCTTCGACGACGGGGCGGGCGTTCCCATCGAGGTCGATCTCCCAGATGTCGTTTTGCTCATTCCCCGCGTCGTCGTTGTGGAAGAACAGGCGCTCGCCGTCCGGTGCCCACGTGAACCACCAGCGCGCGTTTCGTGGTACCTCTCCGTCGCTCACTTGCCGCATCTCACCGGTCGCCACGTCGATGACGTGGAGTTCGTTGCGGCCCGTGCCGTCGTAGTAGACTGCAACTTGCTCTCCGTCGGGTGAGGCAGCGGGGTGGTGAAACTCCGGAAGGCTCGCGAGTTCTTCGAGTGAGAATTCCTCCGTCATCGTGACGTACCCACAAACGTCAGTGTAACAATCTTTTCGGTCGTGAGATACGAGTCGATGACGACGGCCAATCCGCGGGCTATCGTCGGAGTCGTCGAAAATCGAATTCGAAATGGTCGTTCTCGGCAGCTACTCCACGAGGGTGGCGACGGCGTCGGCGTGGACCACCGACCCCGGAAGCTCTCGACCGAGATTACGAAAAGTTCGAGGAGAAAGCCTCGCCGTTTACGGCGGGGATGAATCCGACACCGTATTCAGATACCGCCGACGATAGCAGGGCCGGATATTCCACGGATTGTTTCACATTCACTCCGCACTACACAGGTATAAGTATTTGTGGTGACATAGGTTACGTATGGCGAAACAGGTCGTTACGCGAACCTATCGCGCCCGTATCTGCAACTACTCGCAGGTACGCAACGACCTTGATTCGCTCGGATTCGCCGCCAGCAAGCTCTGGAACGTTGGCCGATGGACGGTCCAACGTGTCTGGGACGGTTGCGGCCAGATTCCCGGCGCGAACGCGCTCATGGCGTACCTCAAGAACCACGAACGCTACAGTGACCTCCATTCTCAGTCGAGTCAACGAGTTCTCCAAGAACTCGGTGAGGCGTTCACCAGTTGGTACGGCAAGCGCGGAAACGGGGATGAGAACGCGAATCCGCCTGGCTACCGCAAACACAACGACGACCACCCACGGTCAACAATCACGTTCAAAGCAGCTGGTTTCAAGCACGACACGCACAACAACCGAGTCCGTCTCTCGAAAGGCAAGAACCTCAAAGAGAATTGGCCGGACTTCGTTCTGTGCGAGTACGATGCCATCGGCCCGTCCGACAGAACTATCGAGAACGTTCAGCAGGTTCGTGCGGTGTACGAACACGGCATCTGGCGGTTGCATTTCGTCTGTCGCGTCTCGATTGACGAAGCTGAATCGCCCGGTGACGGCGTGGCAGGAATCGACCTTGGCATCTGCAACCTCGCCACAGTCTCGTACGGCAACGAATCAGTGTTGTATCCCGGTGGGGCGCTCAAAGAAGACGAATACTACTTCGCCAAGAAGCGTGCCGAGACGGACGACTCGGCATCACGCGAAGCCCGCCGTCTCGACACCAAACGTACTGACCGCCGGACACACTTCTTGCACACGCTGTCGAAGGACATCGTATCCGAGTGTTCCAAAAGGGGTGTCGGAACGATTGTTGTTGGTGACCTCGGCGGCACCCGCGAGGACGAGAACGGCGATGCTCGAAACTGGGGTAAGCACGGCAATCTCGACTTGCACGGGTGGGCGTTCGACCGCTTCACGTCGATGCTTGAGTACAAGGCCGAAGAATGCGGTATTGCGGTCGTCACGAAGTCCGAGCGCAATACGTCGAAAACGTGTTGTGCGTGTGGTCGGTCTGACGACCGCCAGCGCATTCAGCGAGGCATGTACGTATGTGAGTGTGGGTTAGTTGCGAACGCCGATAGTAATGGTGCGGAGAATATCAGACGAAAAGTACTCCCGAATCTCGCCTGTGATGGGGGAGATAGGGATAACGGCTGGTTGGCACAGCCAGCGGTGCGCTTGTTCGATTGCAGCGAGGGCCGGTTCGCCCCGCGAGAACAAGTTGGTAACCGCGAATCTTAATATCCCAACTCAGGGGAATCCTCGCGCTTTAGCGCGGGGAGGATGTCAATCGAGGTCGAAGCGGTCGAGGCTCATTACTTTGTCCCACGTATCCACGAAGTCACGCACGAACTTCTCCTCTGCGTCGTCGGAGCCGTAGACGTCTGCAATGGCTCGAAGCCGGGAGTTTGACCCGAAGACGAGGTCCACGCGGGTACCCCTCCACTCGCGTTCGCCGGTCTCACGGTCGCGCAACTCGTAGATGTCCTGGGCATCCGAGGCCGCTTCCCACTCCATGATGTCCTGGGATTCCGAGCCCGCTTCCCACTCGTAGTCCATGTCGAGCAGGTTCACGAAGAAATCGTTGGTCAACGTCTCCGGCTGGTCGGTGAAGACGCCGAAGTCCGAACCCCGGTAGTTCGCACCCAGCGCGCGCATGCCGCCGACCAGAACCGTCATCTCGTCGGCCGTCAGGTCCAGGAGGTCGGCCTTGTCGACCAGCAACTCCTCCGCCGGCTGGTCGGTCTCGTCCCCGAGGTAGTTACGGAACCCGTCGGCTTCCGGTTCGAGCACCTCGAAGGAGTCGACGTCGGTCTGTTCCTGCGAGGCGTCGGTACGGCCCGGTTCGAACGGAACGTCCACGTCGTATCCGGCGTCCGCTGCAGCCTTCTCGACGGCTGCGCAGCCGCCGAGAACGATGAGGTCGGCGAGCGAGACTCGCTTCCCATCGGTTCGCGAGCCGTTGAAGTCGTCCTGAATCTCTTCGAGCGTCCCCAGCACCGTCTCCAGCTGGTCCGGCTCGTTCACTTCCCAGCTCTTCTGCGGTTCGAGGCGAATGCGGGCACCGTTCGCTCCACCGCGCTTGTCGCTGTTGCGGTACGTCGATGCCGACGCCCAGGCCGTCTTGACCAGTTGGGGGACGGACAGGTCCGAAGCGAGAATCGTCTCCTTGAGCTTGGCGATTTCTTCGTCTCCGATCAGTTCGTGGTCGACGTCGGGGACGGGGTCCTGCCACAGCATCTCCTCGTCCGGAACCTCCGGGCCGAGGAACCGGGACGGTGGGCCCATGTCACGGTGGATCAGCTTGTACCACGCTTTCGCGAAGGCGTCCTGTAGCTCCTCTGGGTTCTCCTGGAAGCGCTCGACGATCTCCCGATAGTCCGGATCACGCTTCAGAGCGATGTCCGTCGTCAGCATCATGACGGTCTGCTTTTTCGACGAGTCGTGGGCGTCCAGCACGGTGCCGTGTGCAGCCTCGTCCTTCGGAGTCCACTGCCACGCACCGCCGGGACCCTTCTCCGGCTCCCACTCGTAGTCGAGCAGGTTGTCGAGATAGCCCATGTCCCACTGGGTCGGCGCGTCGGTCCACGGGCCCTCTATCCCACTGGTGATGGTGTCGCTCCCCTTGCCGGAGCCGTGGCTGCTCTTCCAGCCGAGACCCTGCTCCTCGATAGGGGCCGCTTCGGGCTCGGGACCGAGGTTAGTAGTGGAGTCAGCACCGTGGACTTTCCCGAACGTGTGTCCGCCGGCGATGAGCGCGGCCGTTTCTTCGTCGTTCATCGCCATCCGGCCGAACGACTCTCGGATGTTCTCCGCTGACGCGAGCGGGTCCGGATTGCCGTCCGGTCCCTCCGGATTCACGTAGATGAGACCCATCACGGTGGCGCCGAGCGGGTTCTCGAGTTCCCCCTCATCGTCGAAGCGCTCGGACGCTTCCATCTCGTCTTCGGGCCCCCAGTAGACGGCCTCGTCGGGCTCGTAGGCGTCCTCGCGCCCGCCGGCGAATCCGAACGTCTCGAAGCCCATCGACTCCAGGGCGACGTTCCCTGTCAGGACGATCAGGTCGGCCCACGAGAGTTTGCGGCCGTACTTCTGCTTAACCGGCCAAAGAAGCCGGCGCGCCTTGTCGAGGTTCGCATTGTCGGGCCAACTGTTGAGGGGCGCGAAGCGCTGTGTGCCGCCGGACGCGCCGCCGCGGCCATCGCTGGTGCGGTACGTGCCGGCGCTGTGCCACGCCATCCGGATGAAGAGCGGCCCGTAGTGTCCGTAGTCAGCCGGCCACCACTCCTGTGACGTCGTCATGACCTCTTCGATGTCCGCCTTTACCGCGTCGAGGTCGAGCGTCTCGAACTCCTCGGCGTAGTCGAACTCTTCGCCCATCGGGTCGACCGGGCGAGCGTTCTGGTCGAGGATTTCCAGATTCAGCTGATTCGGCCACCAGTCGTGGTTCGACCCACTCATCGTCGGGTCACCTCCGAAATCTCGCCGTTCTCCTGCTCGCAGTCGAGTTCTCCTGTACCGTGTTTCGGTGTATCCTCTGACATTGCTGTCTCTCCGGTATCTACGAGATGCGATGTATTATTTATAAACGTACCGATGAGATTTCTCATTTCATACCTTCACTTTCGCGTACACAGCCCTCTGGTTCAGTTCTGACAGAATAGATTTCTTGTTACAGGATGTTTATTTTCTAATAAGGAAAGCTATACTCTACGGACGTGTCCGGACGACCCGTTCGGAGCCACCGAATCGCCGACCCTGGAGACCCGAACGTCGCGCTCGGTGTGGTCACCGCTTCGTTCGAAACCGGTCCCTCGTTCGAGGAGCGGGAGGAGACGCCGGAGGTCGGTTTCCTGGCCGTCGGTCTGGAGCAGTTCGACCGCCCGTTCGACGCTCTCGATTCGTCGCTGGAGTCGTTCGTACCGCGCTTCGAGCTCGACCCGTCCCTCCCTGAGTGCGGTTCGTCCCTCCCGAATTGCATCCCGTGATTCGCGGAGGGTCGTCACCGTCTCGCGCGTCGTCCGAAACACCATGTCCGAGTAGATGGGCTTCGTGAAAGTAATCCTACTGGCTGAACCGAGGTGCGGTCACGAGTAACGAGCGTCGGTCGCCCGGCCACGAACGTTTTGGAACTTCGCCTCCATCCTCCCACCGATGTCCGAATACGAAAACGACGTTCTGGTTTCGGCGGACTGGGTCGAAGACCACATCGAGGAGTTCGAGAGCGACGACCCGGCGTACCGCCTCGTAGAGGTAAACAGCCCCGAATCGCCCGACGAGGACTTCCCGTCGCGCTACGACCAGGGACACGCTCCCGGCGCAATCGGGATGCAGTGGGACGAAGACCTCTCGGACGAGACCGAGCGCGACATCCTCAAAAAGGAGAACTTCGAGCAGATCGTCGGCGAGGCCGGCATCAGCGAGGATTCGACCGTCGTCTTCTACGGCGACGGCTGGATACCGAACTGGTTCGCGCTGTTCGCCTACTGGGAGTTCAAATACTACGGCCACGAGGACGCTCGCGTGCTGAACGGCGGGAAGGATTACTGGGTCGAAAACGACTATCCCATGACCGACGACGAACCCGACCACTCCGCACAGGAGTACAACGCCAGGGGGCCGTTCGAGAGCATCCGAGCGTACAGAGACGACGTCGAGAAAGCGATGGAGTCGGGCCTTCCGATGGTGGACGTTCGGTCGCCCGAGGAGTTCACGGGTGAGGTCATCGCGCCCGAGGGCATGCGGGAGACGGCCCAGCGCGGCGGGCACATCCCCGGCGCGAGCAACGTCCCGGTCGCGGACGTGCTAGACGACGACGGACTGTTCAAATCGGCCGACGAACTGCGCGAGCTCTACGCCGAGCACGGCGTCGACGGCGACGAGTCGGTCATCACCTACTGTCGCGTCGGCGAACGCTCCTCCATCGAGTGGTTTGCACTCTACGAACTGCTCGGCTTCGACGACGTGCGCAACTACGACGGGTCGTGGACCGAGTGGGGGAACATCGTCCGCGCACCCATCGAAAAGGGCGAGTAGCGACACTCCTTTTTTCCGGCACGACGAATAGCCACCATCACCGACATCCACGAACTCGTCGCCGACCTCTACGCCCACCTCGAAGCGACCGCTTCCTTACCGGTCGCCACGAGACCGAGCCAGTATCTCGGTGAGGCTCAGGCGGTCGTCGGCGACGCGAGAGACGCACCGGAATCGGTCGTCGAAACGCGCGTCTCGCAGGCCGACGAACTGCTCTCGCACGTCGAGGAGACGGGGAGCGAGGAGGCGGACGAACACGTCGAGCAGGCGCGAGAACTGACGACGCGCATCTTGGCCGAACTCGAGTGATACCGCGACGATTCGACAGCAAGCTCTGTCGCTTCGGGAGGCTTTAACCCGCCCCAGCACCCTTATTCGTACTCATGGACGACGCGCCAGAGAAAGCCGAGGGGTTGCGGAGCCGAGAAGTAACCGAGGGGCCGGAACGCGCCCCCCATCGCGCCATGTTCCGTGCGATGGGGTTCGACGACGACGACCTCTCCTCGCCGATGGTCGGGGTGGCCAACCCCGCCGCCGACATCACGCCCTGTAACGTCCATCTGGACGACGTGGCCGACGCGGCAATCGAAGGGGTCGATTCGGCGGGCGGGATGCCCATCGAGTTCGGCACCATCACCATCTCGGACGCCATCTCGATGGGCACCGAGGGGATGAAAGCGAGTCTCATCTCGCGCGAGGTCATCGCCGACAGCGTCGAACTCGTCGCCTTCGGCGAGCGCATGGACGCCCTCGTCACGGTCGCGGGCTGTGACAAGAACCTCCCCGGGATGATGATGGCGGCCATCCGCACCGACCTGCCGACCGTCTTCCTCTACGGGGGTTCCATCCTCCCCGGCCACCACGAGGGCCGCGAAGTCACGGTGCAGAACGTCTTCGAGGGCGTCGGCGCGGTGGCCCACGGCGACATGACCGAAGACGAGTTGGTCGAACTCGAACACGACGCCTGCCCCGGCGCGGGGTCCTGCGGAGGGATGTTCACCGCGAACACGATGGCCTCCATCAGCGAGGCCCTCGGACTCGCGCCGCTCGGCTCCGCCAGCCCGCCCGCCGAATCCGAAGGACGTTACGAGGTGGCAGAACGCGCCGGGGAACTCGCCCTCGATGCGGTGGAGAACGACCGCAAACCCTCGGACATCCTCTCTCGGGAGTCGTTCGAGAACGCCATCGCGGTACAGGTGGCGATGGGCGGCTCCACGAACGCGGTGCTCCACCTGCTCGCGCTCGCGGCGGAGGCGGGTATCGACCTCTCCATCGAGGATTTCGACGACGTCTCGCGCCGGACACCAAAGATAGTCAACCTCCAGCCCGGCGGGACGAAGGTGATGAAAGACCTCCACGACGAAGGCGGGGTGCCGGTCGTCCTCCGTCGCTTGCTCGACGCCGGACTCGTCCACGGCGACGCGATGACGGTGACCGGACGCACGCTCGCGGAGGAACTCGACCGTCTCGACCTGCCCGCCGACGACGCGTTGGACGCCGAGTTCATCCGACCCGTGGACGACCCCTTCAGCGACGAGGGTGCGATAAAGATTCTGACGGGCAATCTCGCACCTGACGGCGCGGTGTTGAAGGTCACGAAAGACGACGCCTTCCACCACTCCGGCCCGGCACGCGTCTTCGAGAACGAGGAGGATGCGATGCGGTACGTCCAGGAGGGTGATATCGAGTCGGGCGACGTGCTCGTCATCCGCAACGAGGGGCCGCGCGGTGGTCCCGGAATGCGTGAGATGCTCGGCGTCACCGCGGCGGTGGTCGGACAGGGCCACGAAGACGACGTCGCACTGCTCACCGACGGGCGCTTCTCGGGAGCGACCCGCGGGCCGATGGTCGGGCACGTGGCACCCGAGGCTCGTGATGGTGGCCCCATCGCGGTACTCGAAGACGGCGACGAAGTGACCGTGGACATCCCGAACCGGGAGCTTTCGGTCGCGCTCTCGGACGAGGAACTGACCGAGAGGATGGACGACTGGGAACCCGACGACCCGCCGTACACGACCGGCGTGCTAGCGAAGTACGGAACGGCGTTCGGGTCGGCCGCGAACGGTGCGGTGACGAATCCGGGCGCGAAGCGAGAGTGAGGACACCGCCCCTGAGGAGACGGAAGAAAGACCGTCACGCCGACGAGGTGTGTCGAACCCAGTCGTCCGTCGGGACCTGCGCCCGAGGTGACGACGACGACTTTTCCGCCGAGCTTTATAAATGAATCCAGCCGGTTCGTCGTGTATTTCGGTGACAAATTCCAATCCTTAGTAGAATGTATCTAAAACTGACCTACCCTCGACCGCACAGATTGGACAGATTTGGCCACCGGTGACCTGATTTCGTCGTAGCAGATAGAATATCTAAGAGTGAAAATCTAACCAAAAATATCCTGGTTTGTCGAATATTTCTACTAAAAACCGAAAATGTTTTCGTATGGTTATCGATGACATTGGGAGTGTATGACGAGTAGTGTAACACAGACGTGGCAACGGTATCGGTCGGTACCCATTATTTACCGTATCGCGGCCGCGTTCGTCCTCGGTTCTATCGTCGGAATCGCCGTCGGGAAACCGGCAGCCTCCCTCCAACCACTCGGCGACCTGTTCGTTCGATTGCTGAAGATGGTCATCGTCCCCATCGTCGTCTTCACCCTCATCATGGCGGCACGGAACCTCTCACCGACGAACCTCGGCAAAATCGGCGTCGAGGTCGTCGCGTTGTATCTCCTCACGACGATGGTCGCCATCGCCATCGGTCTCGGCATCAGCAACCTCATCGACCCCGGCGTCGGAATCGAACTGGCGAAGAACGCCAACGTCAACACGGAGCAGGCTCCACCGCTCGGGGAGGTCCTCCTCGGAATCGTTCCGGAGAACCCCATCCACGCGATGGCAGAGGGGAAGATGCTCGGCGTCATCTTCTTCTCGCTCGTCTTCGGTATCGGGTTGACCGTCGTCCGAGACGAAGCCGAACCCGGGTCGAAACTCGACGAAGGCGTCTCTGCCGTCTTCGACGCCGTCGAGGTGGGTGCGGAAGTGATGTTCAAAGTCGTCTGGGGCGTGATGGAGTACGGCGTCATCGGCGTGTTCGCCCTGATGGCCGCCCTGTTCGGCCAGACCGGCATCGGCGCTATCGTCTCGCTGCTCAAACTCGTCGCGTCGCTGGCCATCGCCATCGGTCTCCACATCGCCATCGTCTACTTGCTCGTCATCATGCTCGGCCTGGTGGGCAAATCGCCCATCGACTTCCTGCGCGGCGGGAAAGACGCCATGATGACCGCGCTGAGCATCCGGTCGTCCAGCGGGACGCTCCCGGTGACGATGTCCAACGCGGACGAAAACCTCGGCATCGACGAGGGCGTCTACAGTTTCTCGCTGCCGCTCGGCGCGACGGTGAACATGGACGGCACCGCGATGTACCTCGGTATCGCCGCCATCTTCACCGCCAACGTGGTCGGCAAGTCGCTCACGCTCGCCGAACAGTTGAGCGTCCTGCTCACGGCCCTGCTCGCCAGCATCGGCACGGCGGGCGTGCCCGGCGCGAGTCTCATCATGATGTCCGTCGTGTTCACGCAGGTCGGCCTGCCGCTCTCGGCCATCGCGATGGTCGCGGGCGTCGACCCGCTGCTCGACCGGATGCGCACCATGAACAACGTCACTGGTGACCTCGCGGTAACGACCCTCGTGGCGAAGTGGAACGACGCGGTCGACTTCACCACCGGCGTCTGGGCCGACGACAGCACCGGTTCGGGCAGTCTGGCGAACAACGTTACGACCGACGACTAACGACCGACGACACTTTTTCAACAGTATGCAACACGAACCCACGACTGACACGACTCGGAGCAACGAGCTAGTCGACCGCGCCCGCGCGGTCATCCCGGGCGGGGCCCAGACCGGCTTACGAGCACAGGCCTACGAGACGGGTGAGGTCGCCTTCGACTACGCGGCGGGTGCGACCCTGACGACGGTCGACGACGAGGCGTACACCGACTACCACCTGGGTTTCGGCCCCATCGTTCTCGGCCACGCCCACGAGTCGGTCGACGACGCCGCCCGCCGCGCCATCGACCGCGGCGTCCTCTACGGCGCGGGGACGACCGAACTGGAAGTCGAGGTCGCTGAACGCCTGGTCGATTTGCTGCCGAGCGTCGACCAGGTCAACTTCTGCAACAGCGGGAGCGAGGCGACGTATCATGCCATCCGCCTTGCACGGGCGCACACGGGCAACGAGAAGATTTTGAAATTCGAGGGTTGCTATCACGGCTGGCACGACTACGTCGACGTGAGCGTCTACCCGCCCGAAGACCACCTCGGCGAGCAGTATCCCGAATCGGCGGGGATGCTCTCGGCCGCCGTCGAGAACACTCTCGTCGCCCCGTTCAACGATTCGGAGGCCGTCGACGCCGTGCTGCGCGAACACGGCGACGACCTCGCGGGCGTCATCCTCGAACCCGTCCCCCACTCCGTGGGGTGTTTACTTCCTGACCAAGCATTCCTTCAGACACTCCGCGAACAGACGAGAGAGCACGATATCCCGCTCATCTTCGACGAGGTCATCACCGGCTTTCGCCACTCGCCCCACGGCGCGCAGGGCGAGTTCGGCGTCACCCCCGACCTGACCTGCGTCGCCAAAGCGTTGGGCAATGGCTACCCCGTCGCCGCCGTCGGCGGGCACGAGGACCTCATGGCGCAAGCGGGCGGCGACAACACATCCGGCGTCGTCATTAGCGGGACCTACTCGGGTAACCTTCCGGGATTGGCGGCGGCGCGTGAGACCATCGACACCATCGTCGAAGAGGACGTCCAGGACCACCTCACCGAATTGGGTGACGCGTATCGTGAAGGCCTCCGCGAGTTGCTCGCCGACCACGCTCTCGAGGGGCGCGTCGTCGGCCACCGCAGCATCTTCAGCGTGCAGTTCGGCGTGACCGGCGAGCCGGAAACCTACGAAGATGTGCTTGGACTGGACGAGGAGAAGTTCCGAGCGTTTGCGGCGGGAATGCGCGAGCGGGGGCATTTCTTCACGCCGAATCCGTACAAGCGCCACCACCTCTCGTTCGCTCACGGCGACGAGCACCTGACGGCGTATCTCGACGACGCCGACGCCGTGCTGTCCGATTTATAGAATTACAGGCGAGAATACCATGCCCTTGAGGGCGTGGATGAATCGCCGTCTTTGTTCACTTTCACTGCACGGTGCAGTCTTAGGTGCGTTTCGTGCGTATCCTTCACTGTCGATTCGATGGTACTCCATCGGGTTCTGACAGTCCGAAAACTGGCAGTTGACTCGGTGTTTACCTCATCAAATAAGTAAGCCCTCGGACACGCAGACCGACGCAAAATAACCAGGTACCTCCGAATCCATCGCTGGATAGGACTAACGGTGCCGTGGCAGTGCCAGCACCTCGTCGGGGTGTAAACCGTAACCATCCCAACTCAGCAAGACCGGCTTGTGGGAGCCCCGCGTCTTGAGCCGCGGGAGGATGTCACAACGGCTCGTCGCTCTCTTCCCGGGGGTTCGGGATTTTTCACGAAACTCGTCGATACCGGTCGCAGACGAAGACCGAGCCGCCACGCCTCGCAGCGGTTCGGTGTGGTTCTGCCTAAGAACAGCGAGCGGATCTCTCCGAGAGAAGAGGTCTGGTCGGTCTGGAACGACGATGTGACAGGTTCCGCTCAGATAGTGGCGACGGTCCGGCCACTGTGACGGTCGGCCCCGTCGCCAACGTCGGTCGAATCCGGAGCGTACCGACCGTTCGGACTTTGGTCGTCGACCGGAGCGGATGACTGAACCTCTGTGGAACATGTTAACAACCCGCACACTTATGCGGATTGTAATGGATACTGTTACCGGGAAAATGGTAAACGACGATACCAACTGTGGTGGGGAAGCGTCGGACACGAGGAGATATCGAGAGGGAGAGAACACATCAGACGCTGTCGCGGAATCGACAGGTTTCGACCGACGGAGATTCCTCCGATTCGCGGGCGTCGGAGCGTCGGTAACTCCCCTGACGGGCTATCTTGGGTCGGTACGAAATCTACAGAACGCGCTCACCATCGGCGTGCTTGCACCCGAACCGGGGAACAATCCGATAGGCGCGTCGATGGCGAACTCGGCGGAACTGGCCGCGAACGAACTCAATCAGAACGGTGGCATCCTCGGCGGGAACGTCGAGGTCAGCGTGAAAGACACGAAAGAAGACCCATCGACCGGCCAGCGGGCGTATCAGGAGCTCACCGTCGGTGAGCAGGTCGACCTGACGACGGGTGTTTTCACGAGCGAGGTGCTCATCAACCTCATGCCGAGCATCGCCCAACAGCAGACGCTCCACATGAGCACGGGTGCGGCGACGCCCGACGCGAGCAGGCAGGTCTCGCAGAACTACGACCGGTTCAAGTACTTCTTCAGAACCGGGCCGGTCAACTCCCGATTCCTCGGGCGGAACATGGTCACCTTCGCGGAGGCGAACTTCGAGTCGATGGGGTGGAACTCGGTCGCCGTGCTCGCGGAGGACTTCAAGTGGACGGAGCCGATTTCGGCCGAACTCGAAGGTGCGCTGAGCGACACCGGCATCGACGTGCCGGTCAACCAGCGCTACGCGAGCGGGACGGAGAACTTCTCGCCCATCTACGACGACATCCAGAACGCCGGAGTCGACGCGGCGTACGTCGTCATGGCACACACCGGGACGGCGGCGCTCGTCCAGTGGGCGAAACAGCAGCGACCGTTCGGTTTCGGCGGCATCCACGTCCCGATGCAGTTGCCGTCGTACTACCAGTCGGTCAACGGTGCGAGTCGGTTCGCCGTGACCCAGAACTCCGCGACGCCGACGAGCGAGATTACCGAGAAGACGGTTCCGTACGCGAACGCCTACCAGGAGTCCTTCGACCGGTTGCCCGTCTATACCGGGTACATCACCTACGATGCGGTCAACCAGTACGCCGCCGCGGCCGAAGAGGCGGGGAGCAGGGAGGCCGAAGAAATCATCCCGGTCCTAGAGCAGATGTCGTTCACGGGGACGACGACGTCGTCGCTCGAATACTACGGTCGGGACCACCAGTTCACGCACGACGTGAAGTACGGGGAGCAGTTCGCCTGGCCGGTCTGGCTCCAGTGGCAGGAGACGGACGGGAACGGAACTCAGGAGGTCATCTGGCCGGAAGACGTCAAGACGGCCGATTACCAGTCACCGCCCTGGGTGTAAACACCGTCCGTTCTCGACACCATGGTCGACGTACTCAACGTGACGGTCAATGCCGTCTTGATAAGTGCACTGTACGCGCTGGTCGCTATCGGATTCACGCTGATATTCGGCGTCGGTGGCGTCCTGAACCTCGCGCACGGCGCGAACATCACCGTCGGTGCCTTCACGGCGTACTACGTCGTCACCGCGCTGGGAGCCAGCATCTGGGTCGCAGCGGTCGCCGCACTGCTCGTTCCGGGGCTATTCAGTGCCGCACTGTACGCGGGCGTGATACGTTGGGTACAGGACGAACCGATTACGGTGATGATACTGACGCTCGTGACCGCCATCGCAATCGAACAGCTCGTCCTCGTCGTGGAGGGCACACAGCCGAAGGCGATTCCGTCGCTGCTCCCCGGCCAGTTGTCGTTCGCTGGAAGCACCGTCCAGACAAACCTGGTCCTGGTGTTTCTCCTGTCGTGGCTGCTCATCGGGGTGCTGGTGGTGGCGATACACTACACACGGACGGGAAAGGCCATCCTCGCGACGAGCATGAGCACGAAGGGTGCCGCGCTCGTCGGCATCGAGAGCGACCGCATGTACCTCTACACTTGGCTGGTCGCGGGGATGCTCGCGGGCATCGCCGGGCTCTTTCTCGGGTCGTTCAGGACCGCCACCTGGACGATGGGACGAGGGCCGCTAATCCTCTCTTTTTCCATCGTCGTGCTCGGTGGCATCGGTTCCATCCGCGGGAGCGTCGTCGGCGCGTACCTGATCGGCTTCCTCGAAGTGTTCACGGTCTCGTACGTCGATTCGAGCCTGAGCGGGCTCGCGTCGCTCGTCGTCCTGGTCGGTGTGCTCCTGCTCAAGCCCGAAGGACTGTTCGGTCGTGAACTCGCGGAGGCCTGACCCATGGCGGACGACTTTCCCACCGAACGGCGGACGTACCGGGACCTCCTCGACCCGACTTCACTCTCGCTCCGTCACCAGCTCGGCATCCTCGGCCTCCTCGGACTCGGCTTGCTCCCGTTCGGCGTCGAACCACTCACCGTGTTGAAGCTCACGGGTGCGTTCTACTTCGCCGTCTTCGCGATGAGCTGGGACGCCGTCTCGGGGTACACCGGTCAGATTAGCTTCGGTCACGGTCTCTTTTTCGCCGTCGGGGGCTACTCGTCGGCACTCCTCAATCTCGAACTGGGAATCGACCCGCTCGTCGCGATACCAATCGGAACCGTCGTCGCCGCGTTCGCCGGAATCGTCATCGGCGTTCCCGCACTCCGGTTGGAGGGGCCGTACCTGTCGCTGGTCACGCTCGTCGCGCCGCTCATCCTGCTACAGATCTTCATCGTGTTCAGCGGGACGTTCGGTGGGGAACTCGGCCTGGCGAGTCCCGACGAACTCCTCTCGTTCGAGGACTTCCAGACGGTGATCACGGCCAACTACTACCTCGCATTCTTCCTGTTCGCGTTCGTATTGCTCTTGTTGCTCGCCGTCACGCGCTCGGACGCGGGGGCGGTGTTCACCGCCATCCGCGAAGACGAGAGAGCGGTCTCGGCAGTCGGCCTCAACCCGGCCAAATTCAAGATATTCGCGTTCGTCCTGAGCGCCGCCGTCGGCGGTCTCGGCGGTGCGGTGTTCGTCCACACGCCCATCGGCAACCCGCAACCGAGTCAGTTGCTCGTCCTCACCGTCAGCATCGAGGTGATAATCGCGAGCGTGCTCGGCGGGATGGGAACCATCGTCGGCCCGGCTATCGGTGGGCTGTTCTTCTACATGTTTCGGGACTATCTGAGTCAACTCGAATGGACGGTGCCGCTGTTCGACGCCCCCATCGCAGAACTCGACTTGCTCCTGTTCTCGGTCGTCACGCTCGCACTCCTGTTTTTCCTCCCTCGTGGTATCGTCCCGTGGGCGGTCAGGAACGGACGGCGCATCGTGGCCCGGAAGAACGGAGACGCAGAGCAGGTGCTCCCGGATGGAGGCTCGAATGGAGACCCTGATGGAGGTGGCGACGATGAGCGCTGATCAGTCTTCGACCGGCGAAGCGGAAACGACGTACGAACCGACCGAC
Organism: Haladaptatus ordinarius; assembly: GCF_054177595.1. NCBI lineage: Archaea > Methanobacteriati > Methanobacteriota > Halobacteria > Halobacteriales > Haladaptataceae > Haladaptatus > Haladaptatus ordinarius. Next base: position 30,911 of record NZ_JBPEHH010000033.1, read on the forward strand.
GGCATCCTCGTGTTGGACAGCCTGACGAAGCGATTCGGCGGTCTGACGGCGGTCGACGACCTCTCTTTTGCCGTGGCGGAAAACGAGATACTCGGGTTCATCGGGCCGAACGGTGCCGGGAAATCGACGACGTTCGACTGCGTGATGGGCACGTACCCACCGACCGACGGCACGGTGTGGTATCGTGGCGAGGACGTGACCGCCGAACCGACCTACCGGATGGTCAAGCGGGGGATGGCACGAACCTTCCAGTCGTTCCGGCCGCTCGAAGACCGGAACGTCGTCCAGAACGTCGCGCTCGCACTCGTTCCGGACAGACTCGCGTCAATCTCCGGACTCCGAGGGACGACGCGGCGAGAAGCCGCCGCGATATGCGAACGAGTCGGCCTCGGCGACCGACTGACACAGCGCCCTGATGAGTTACCCCACGCGGGGCTGTTGCGACTCGAACTCGGGCGCGCTCTCGCGACCGACCCGGACCTGCTGTTGATAGACGAACCGTTCGCCGGACTGTCGAGTCAGGAGGTCGCGGAGATATCCGCACTTCTGGAGTCGTTTCGTGACCGCGGCATCACGCTGGTCGTCGTCGACCACAACATGCGCGGCCTCCTCTCGCTCATCGACCGGGTCATCGTCATCCAGTTCGGGTCGAAACTGGCGGACGGAACGCCCGACGAGATAAAACGCGACCCCCGCGTCCGAGAGGCGTACCTGGGTGGTGAGACCGTGTGAGCGCAGACGTCGGTAGCCCCTCGTCACCGCAGGACGAACGCCGGCGCGAGACGGTGTTGCTCGCCGAGAACCTCCGTGTCTCGTACGGCGAGGTGGCCGCACTTCGCGGCATCGACTTCCACGTCGCTGCCGGTGAGATCATCGGTATCATCGGCCCCAACGGCGCGGGGAAATCGACGCTCGCCGACGCCGTCACCGGCCACCACCCCTACGAGGGTCGTGTCACCTACCGTGGACGGGAGGTCGCCGATTCGCGGCCGAGCGACCTCGTCTCGCAGGGGTTGGTTCACTGCACCGAGACGCGGGACCTATTCGGCTACATGAGTGTCGCCGACAACCTCGAACTCGGCACGTACCGCCATCGAGCCGAGAGCGACAATCGACTCGCGTTCGTCTACGACCTATTTCCGACGCTCGAGGACCGGACAACACAGCAGGCCCGAACCTTGAGCGGTGGCGAACAGCAGATGCTCGCCATCGGGCGGGCGCTGATGAGCGACCCGGACCTCCTGTTGCTCGACGAACCGACGCTCGGTCTCGCGCCGGTCGTCTTAGACGACATCAGCGACGGCATCGAGGAGATACGGGACGCCGGCGTCACCGTGCTGTTGTGCGAACAGAACGTCAGATTCACGCTCGAACACGCAGACAGGGTCTACCTGCTCGAGAACGGCCGATTCGAGCGTGAAGGGACGCCGGAGACGCTGCGCGGTGACGAATACATCCGCGATGCGTATCTCGGTGGGTAACGGACCGGCTCGATACTCTCTTCGTCGGTCTCCTTTCGAAGCGCATCTCCGCCGACCAGCAGTCGTGTCACGTATCGTCAATCGTGTCCCGTCGACCGGCGATCGTGTCCTGTCCCCTCGTGCCGTGGTCGGGTGCCGTCTCCCGTGGTGGTCAGACCGGACAGCGTGCGCAGTTTCCCGACGGCCGTTTTCCCCACGTAGCGAGCGACGTCCACTCCCGTCGGCATCGTGTGCAGTTTTCCTAACGAATCGGGCGTGGACGGTTCGTGGGAGGCGTCCCGAAGCCGCCGAACGCCGGCTGTGAGGAGTCGCTCGCACGTGGCGATTTGGCGACGTTCGACCTCACGCCACGTGTGTGCGTCTGTGATGTCGACCGTCTCCTCGGCGATTATCTCGCCACCGTCGAGCGTCTCCCCGATTCGCTGGAGCGTGACGCCGGCCGTCGGTTCGTCGTCGAGGAACTCCCAGAAGCCACCCGGCTGTCCGCGATAGGATTCGAGGTCGCCTCGATGAAAGCTCAACACACCGTGGGTGGGCATCGTCAGAAACTCGCCTTTCAACACGCCGAAGCCGAGCCGGACGACGACGTCCGTGTTCTCACCCACCGTCGTCGCCACGTCGTCGGGTAACCGATTTCCGAAATCGGTAGCTGGAACGGGGCGACAGAGGATGCGCTCGGCGGACGAAACGTCGGCGATGGATTCGACCGGTTTCGGCTCCTGATACGCGGGCGTCGGCGCGAACTGCCGACCGATGCCCGTGAGCGACCAGAGTGGATGCGCGCGCAGGCGGTCGACACAACACGACGCATACTCCCGCATTCCACCCGGAAACGACCTGGCGAGGTAATCGCTCAGGTCGTCGGGAGCGGCGGCGGTGTTGACGACGAGGTGCGTAATTTCGACGTTCGTCTCCGCAATCATCCGTTCGATGGCGCGTTTCATCCACGCGGGAACCGTCTCCCCAGGCAAAAGTACCCCCACCCGAAGTGGTTCTTCCACCGTCCGCAACTGCTGGCCCGTCTGTTCCCCCCCGGTCATCGATTCGCTCGACTGTCCCCGAACGGATTGAACGTCATTCGTAGGAGACATGATTCACCCTACATTTCGAACACACCGTGTTCGTTATACGCAACCTGTTGTCCGAGAATGCTAGATTTACGCCGTCGCTTCGGTGCCCTGAGGACGACCGGGAGCCAGCGCCCCTACTCCCAATGGCACGTGCGACGACCACTGTCCGCGAGGCGTCTCTTGGCGGATGACAAATACGATCGTTCGATGTACAAAAAATTTGACATCTATTGTACTTAAAATCTCGACGATGTATCCCGGATAACCGGAGCGGGAGCGTCCGTCGGTCGGTCGCTCTTCTCACGAATCTGCTCACAGAGCCGGCTCTCTCCTGAGAGTCTTCTCTGGGTGTTCTCTGGGTACTCCGTCCGTCCGTGCTCCGGTGTGTTCTCTTCAGCATCGCTCTCACGGTCGCCATGCCGATCGGCGGCTCACTCGTCAATTCGGTCGGAAAGCAACGAAGCCTCCTGCTCGGGAAGCTCGTCTTGACGGCCGTCATCGTCGTCGTCGGTTCGGCCACATCTGGTTCGTCCCGTTCCTGCTCTACGTGCTCGGTGCGGTCTTCAGCGCGTTCTCGGGGCCAGCGCTCGGTACGATTCGATACGAAACAGCTTCAGAAGGGAACAAAGGAGCGGTTCTCGGCGTCTATTCCGCGTTCTTGTCGGTCGGTCATACTATCAGCCCGCTCTGCCAGTGGGGCGATTGCGTCGGCGACAAGCTACGAACTGGCGTATCTGAGCGTCGCCGTGGTTTGGGGACTCGACGCGCTCGTCCTCGCATGCGCGTTCGCGGTCGATGGCGAACGAATCACTGCACCGGCGGAGCGTGCGACCGCCGAATAATGTTCGAAGCGTTTCATGCCTGAAGTACACTCAATATAGCTCCTAGCGTAGCATCGAATATGAGCGTCATCACCGAAGTTTCCATCGACGCAGGCCAGTTTCGGTTCGGTGAAGTACTCGCCAGCAGCAAGCCGATGCACATCGAACTCGAACGTGTCGTCCCGATGCGACGGGCGGCGGTTCCCTATCTGTGGATCGAAGATACCGACTACTTCGAGTTCGATGAGACGCTGACACAGGAACCACTCGTTGAGAACTTCGACCGACTTGACGAACTCGAAGGTCGTGTCTTGTACCGGATCGAATGGACAGAAAAACACGATATCTTCGCTGGAATAACCGAAGCAAAGGGTGCGTTGATGGAAGGACATGGGGGAGATACGTGGAAGTTCCAGCTCCGTTTCGACGACCACGAACACATCGCGAAGTTCTACAACTATTGTACGAAACACGACATCGCACTTCAGATAGATCGCGTCTACTCGCTGACCGAGGAGTACCGACGGGGGCGGATGTTCGGCTTGACGCCCGAACAGCGCGAGGCCCTCCTGTTGGCCGCGAATCGTGGGTATTTCGAGACGCCCAGCCGAACCACGCTCGACGAACTCGGGGCGGAACTGGACATCAGTTCGCAGGCGCTCTCGAAGCGAATCCGTGGCGGGGTGGAGAAGTTGGTCGAAAATGCGTTGTTAACCACCGCTTGAGATCGAGAGTGGGGATCTCCATTCGTCGTTCGGTATTATATCACGGTTGACGCACCAACCTCCACTTCTATTTCGATGGGATGCCAAGACGAACTCGACCTTAGTCGTGGTCGTGACCACCACGATAGAAAGGCAACATTTCGAGGAGTTACTCAAACATGAGTCCATCGCGGATGAACCGATCGAGAACGAACGACACGACACAGTTCCATGGCGGATTGAACACGTTGTTCGACTGTCTCGCCGATCAGGATCGACGCAGTATCCTCTCTCGGCTCCACGAGGTCACCTCGCACGACGAGGACGAACTTTCGCTGGCGGCACTCACCATCGATACCGAGGATATCGAACTGTTCGAAATACAACTCTACCACGTCCATCTGCCGAAACTGGAGGCCGCAGGATTCGTCGAGTGGAACCACGAGACCGACGTGATCGGGCGTGGGTCGTACTTCGACGTTATCGTCCCGTTCGTCACCCTCGCGGACGAGTATCCGAACGAATCGACGAGTGGATGGCTGTAAACCGCCTCGGGGTCAAGCCCCGAGGCACTCGGCCTGCTCCGCCTGTAGATTGTGGGGTCACCGTCACCCGTCGATTTGAAGAGCAAGGGACGGAGTTTCACAGTCACATCGACACCACCGTCACGACGTACATCTCACCATATCGGCTCTACACGACAATACCTTCGTCGGGAGCGTGAACCGATGACCGATGGCGGCCGGTGGAATCGAATGCGGTAGTTTTCTCGTGCTGACGAGTGGCGACTTCGTCACCGAACAAGGTGGTACGAGGCAGAAAAATCGGTGCGTATCCACGGCAGTAGACGTTCCCCGTCACGGAACCGTACCCATCGTATGACAGGATTCGAGCCCACCTCGACACGGCGGTCGTTCCTCCGGAAATCGGTTCTCGGAGGGTCGACGCTCGGTATCGCTGCCGTCGGTTCGGCATCGGCGACCGCTACGCCACCCGGTTCCGAACCGGTGTTGTTGGTTCACGGGTACGGCGACACCGGCGAGACGCCGTGGTGGGAGGTCGTCACGGGATACTTAGTCGACGTCGGCTACGCCGAGGACGACGTCTACGTCCTCGATCTGGGCGAGGTTCCGGGCACGACCACAGATTCACCCGCCGAGTACGCCGACGTGGTGGGCGACCAGCTAAAGACCATCAACGAGGCACACGACCGTCGGGTCGACATCGTCGCACACTCGATGGGCGGACTGGATTCGCGGTGGTGTATCGAGAATCAGGACGGCGCACAGTACGTCGACGACCTCGTCACGCTCGGAACCCCTCATCAGGGAACCTACGCGGCCTACCTCGGTCTGCTCACGGAGGGCGGCAGAGACATGACCCCGGGCAGTACGTTCCTCGAACAGTTGAACGACGGGACGCTCGCCGAGGGCGTCGAGTACACCGCCCTCTGGAGCGGTGCCGACGAACTCATCGTCCCGAGTGAGTACGCGAGCCTCCCGTCTCCCGAACGCTCGTCCGTCGAGGTGGCGCGAAACGTCAATTCGGGGTATCAAGAGCACGTTCAACTCGTGTACGACCGGGCGGTCTTCGACCAGTACTACCGGCTGCTCGATTGAGGGTCGGCGTTCTTCGACGGTCGCTACAGTCCAGTGACGGCCGACGCCCCATCGATACGACCGGCGAGAAACCTCCGCTCTCGCTCTGTTGCTCCGACTGTCCGTGTCGATCGATCCGAGCACCTTTGTTCGTCGCTTCAGTATGAAGAGACGAGTCATGCCCACCGAACCTCTATTCGAGTTGTTCGTCGATAACGCCGGAGAGTGGCAATGGCGACTCGTCGCGACGAACGAGGAGATAATCGCCGACTGCGGTGAAGGATACAGTTCGAAGCAGGGTGCCGAACGTGGTATTCGAAGCGTCAAGCGAGCGGTCCCGAGCGCCACTATCCACGACACGACTTCCTGAACGAGGGGGCTCGCTAACCCCTGGAAGCCCGTTTTCACCGACTTGTACAGGCTCTCTGCCCCGAATACGCGATTAGCCGCCAATGAGCGGGTATCGAGAACGGACGCCTCGTACCTCCGACGTTGGCCGTTTCGGCGATTAATTTGTGATTTATATGTCTCACGCCAGTAAATATGGGCAAGGTCAACGAATATGGTATATTTCCAAACGAATCGGTCGGACGTTACGGAGGACGTCGATGCGGTGACAGCGGTGGTGACGAGCGGATTCGCGGCGGTGGCGACGTCGTTCCCGCTCGTCTCCGGGGGGGAGAGCCCGTGAATTCCCTCCTCGTTGCACTCGTACTGGCGGCGATCTCGACCGGCGTCATCTGGAAGGGAAGCGAACTCCTCGAACGCTCCGCCGAACGCCTCAGCAAGCACTACGGGCTGCCCCTCGCTGTCCACGGCGCTATCGTCGTCGCCGTCGGGTCGAGTTTCCCCGAACTGAGCTCGGTGGTCGTGAGTACACTCCTCCACGGAGAGTTCTCCCTGGGCGTCGGTGCCATCGTCGGGAGTGCCATCTTCAACCTCCTCGTCATTCCAGCAGTGTCCGCGCTCGCCAGCGAGAAACTCGAATCGACGCGCGACATCGTCCACAAGGACGCGCAGTTCTACGTCATCAGTATTCTCGTCCTGTTCATTACGTTCGCCCTCGGTGCAACCTACGTGCCGGGCGGGACGAACCGAGCGGCCATCCTCACCCCCGCACTCGCCATCTTCCCGCTCGCTACCTACGGTGTCTACGTCTTCCTCCACTTCCAGGACACCCGTGAGCACGTGAGTGCGGCGGATATCGACGTGAAGCCAGCGTACGAGTGGGCGCGACTCGGGGGCTCCCTGCTCGTCATCGCTCTCGGCGTCGAAGGAATCGTCCGTTCGGCCCTCTCTCTCGGCGCGATATTCGACACCCCACCATTCTTCTGGGGGCTGACAGTCATCGCTATCGGAACGAGCCTTCCCGATGCGTTCGTTAGCATTCGCGCTGCGAGGCGCGATTCAAGCGTTACCAGCCTGACGAACGTCCTCGGGAGCAACACGTTCAACCTCCTCGTCGCTATCCCGGTCGGCGTCCTCATCGCCGGCCCGACGACAGTCGACTTTCTCCTCGCGATTCCGCTCATGGGATTTCTCGGCGTCACGACGCTGGTATTCATCGTTTTCATCCGCACTCACCTCGAGCTCACCAATAGAGAAGCGTACGTCTTCATCGCCCTCTACGGAGGATTTCTCTTCTGGATAGGACTCGAGACGATGACCGCCGTCGATACCGTTCGCGGAATCTGAATTCGGATTCGGCTGGCTGGACGTTCGACGCGTCGACGGGGACGTTCGTCGTCCGTCGCACCGCGATAGATGATTTCCTCTCTCGACGCCACACGGCGAGAGGTCGGAAAGTATCGTTTCGACACCGTCGGGGGATGAGTACACCTGCCGGTACGGAGTGGACACTTCCTTTTCGTCTCTGTCGGAGGATACTTGTACGACGAGAATCATCAAAACACTGAAGGATGCCGTCCGATACACTGTTCGTCGACCGGGGAACCGGAACGATAGACACGACGCAGATTCTCGTGGAAGCACTACCGCTCGCCAAACTCATCGGACTGGTCGTCGCGATTGCACTCGCCCCGTTCGCGCTGGTCTTTCTGCTGTTCGAACACTCGGTGCTCGGAGCGATATTCACGGTAGTAGGTCAGTTCATCCTCGCGGTCGGTTCGGGCATCGTTCTGATGTACGTCGTCTCTCGGGCAATTCAACTCTCCGACGAGCGATAGACGCACACCACGCTGATGGATTTCAGACTCCGGACTCGACCGTCCCGACGTCGTGTGCCAGACAGGACTGCGACGGACAGAGCGTGAACCGAACGATCACACGAAAAAGTTGAACAGTTCCGAACGAGTACCCGTCCGTGATGGTCGATAAGGACGCCGTTCGCCGTGGATACGACGAAATGGCAGAGACGTATGCCGCAGAACGGTCCGAAGAGGCGCGCGATATCGACGTACTCGACCGATTTCTCGAACCGCTTCCGACGTCGGCACGCGTCCTCGATGCAGGCTGTGGACAGGGAACGCCCGTCCTCCGCCGGTTGAGCGATTCAGCGACCGCAATCGGGCTCGATTTCTCCCGGACACAACTGGAGTTGGCCACGGAGAACGCCCCTCGCGCCTCGCTCCTGCGAGGTGATATGACGAGGTTACCCCTCCGTGACGGCGTGTTCGATGCGATTACCGCGTACCACTCGTTGATTCACGTTCCGATAGACGAGCACCGAACGGTCGTCGACGAGTTCGCACGGGTCTTGCGGCCCGGCGGTCGTGTGCTCCTCTCCGAAGGCCCGAACGAGTGGAGCGGGACGAACCCGGATTGGCTAGAGAGCGGCACCGAGATGCAGTGGAACATCGCTGGAGCGGAAGCCACACGAGAGCACCTAGAGAACGCCGGATTCACCATCAGCGACGAGTGGGGAACCACCGATACGTTCGCCGAGGACGACGAACGATGGGTGTTCTTCTTGGCCCGACTCGATAGTTGAGCACCGAGAACGCAGCGCAGCGAACGGTGTGCCGAGTTCGGGGCGTCTATCTGCAATGTCGGTCGTCGTCGGGGCGAGTGGGCGGTGACGGGATGTGTCAAACACTTCTTTGTGTTATCCTAACCATTATCCGAACTCTCCATGGTGATGGAGTACGATGAAACACTCTCGCCGTGCGTTCCTCGCCTCCGCTGTAACGGGTCTCCCGGCCGCGATGGCTGGTTGTACGAGTATCGCCGATTCGAGTGGGGAAGAAAAAAGCCCTCGCCGCACGGAGGCAGAAGGGAACCCGCCTCCCGCTGCTCGGTTACAGATGGCGGCGGTGCAGAACGCCGAAATCGGTCGACGACACGTGCTATCCCTGAGAGAATACCCGGACGAGTGCCGACGCGTCGTCGAGCGCACCGTCGAAAACGGGTCGATGACGGTCGATGCCGAATCACCGCCTCTCTGGAGGGACGAGAGACCGTTCCTGTACGACGGCGGTGTGTATCGACTCTCGTACGACGTCCGAAACGAACGCCCCGCGACTCGCTACTTCTGGGACCTCACTCCCGTGGAACGGGCAGCAGAGGACGAAATCGTGCAGTTCGGCGACCTTCCTCGGCTCGACCGCGAGAAGTTTCGACTGGTCGGCCTCGGGGACGATGCCGTGGGAGAGGACACGCCCCTCGACGTCGGGATGACGTTCGTGTACGCGAATACTGACCGAAACCAGTCGGCGCTCGTGCCGACACCCGACCGCCTGGTCGTCGAATGGGAGTCTAGCCGACGTGCGCGGTTCTCGATACGAAACTCGAACTCCAAAGACGCGACGCTCAAGACGTACCGCTACACGGCCGAACGGATCGCACCGACCGTCGGCGCGTACGGTCGGCATCTCCGTGACCGGTACGCGTTCGAACTCTCGGGGCTCGCCGATGCCGAGCGCGAACTCGTCACGCGAGCCATCGAACACGGATACACCGTCGAACGGGGGGACTCACCCTCCGATGCGTTCTCGTCGCTGGTCGACGAGTTCCGTCGACACGAGGCTGTCACCACCGGAGAAGACGGTGTGAGCGGCGACTATCTCACCACGTACGATGGCCAGGTCTACTGGACGGAATTGAGAGACGGGCACGACGCTGGAGGAGAGACGACCACGACGAAACAGTAGGGTAGCAGACTCCCGCGTTCCTGTCGTTCGTCGAACGGATCTGCAACCGCTTCCTCACCGCTGACCACGAAAATTTCTCCGGCTACGAGGCCCGAGACGTTTTGTAGACGTCGGAGGAGAATCCACGGATTGAGAACGTTCTTTCAATAGAATGCGTTTTGGGATCATTGGGAAATTCCAACCGAAGATAGGGGAGTTGGCGGACGACCTCGGCGTGCTCGATTTCCTGTTGCCTTTTTCCACTGTCCTCCCTGATGTCAATCTCGTTAATAGCACGTCTTCAATCTGGCACTACAAATTGTGCATAGATCGAAATGGAGGTACCGGGGTCAGTCCACTTCCGCTCACGGGGTTAATGGGATATTGTCGCTTTCTACCGTAATTGGTGTCTTTGGTGCATCCGTCTTTAGCTAAGAGAAGAACCGCAGTACAGCAGTAGCTTATCGAGGCTTCTTTTCGAGAGGAATGAGGAGACGATAGCTGTGTCCAACAGAGCCACCAATCTTACAGGAAACGCTCGCTACCGCTACGCAACCGAGGTGTGAGTCTTAGCTAAAGACGAATGGTCTTTGGTGTTTCTTCCGATCTCCCCGGCTGATTTCCGTTGACAGCAATTCTTATGAGCGGTCTACGATTACTCAGCGGTATGAGTTCCTCTACACCATCACTAACCACTGTCCTCGAGGTGTTCACAACCCTCGATCCACCAGGCACACCGCTGACTACTCCAGAGGTTACCGAGGAGTTCGACTGTGCTGACCGCACCATCTACAACAAACTCGACGCACTCGTCGAGAACGGTTCACTCGAGACGAAAAAAGTCGGTGCCCGCGGCCGAGTATGGTGGCGACCGCCTCAGGATCGCGAGCACCAGACAGACCGGGAAAACGACTCGTATCGGAACACCGAATCCGAAGTGCGTTCGGACGGGCCGCCGTTCGCACTCGATTCGGGCGGGGAGATGGGCAAACGTATCGGCGAGAAGGAGTGGTCTGAGACGCCCATCGGCCCTATGGATGATTGGCCCCAAGAGTTGCGGGTCGCGGTCGATATCATGTTGGGTGCGAGCGAGGCAATCGGAATCTACTGGGGGAGTGAACTCACGCTCCTGTACAACGACGCGTGGCGGAAGCTAATCAGCGACAAGCACCCGGAGGCGCTCGGACAGCCCGCTCACGAAGTATTTCCGGAGATATGGGATACGATCGAGCCGATGTTTACGGACGTGCTGAACGGTGAGGTGGGTGCTATCGGACGAGAACGCTTCATGCCGCTTGAACGCAACGGTCAGATCGAGGACGCCTGGTTCGACTACACCGCGAACCCAATTCCGATGGATGACGACTCCATCGGAGGAATCTTCAACATCGCAGTTAACGTCACCGAGCGCAAAGAGATCAAACAGAAACTTCAGACGGAGAAAGAGCAACTCGATATTGCGGTAGAGAACTCACCACTCGTCCTCTTTCGACAGGATACCGACCTGCGGTACACGTGGGTCAAATCCCCAGCTACGGATTTCGACGATGAAGACACGCTGGGAAAGCGTGACGACGAACTGTTATCACCCGAGGCAGCAGAGACCGTCATGGCACCAAAGAATACAGTTTTGGAAACCGGTGAAGGTGTTCGCGAGGAATTGACGTATGAGATACCGAGCGGTGAGGCCACCTACGACGTAACGATCGAGCCACTCCACGACGAGTCTGGGGAGATCGTCGGCTTGACCGGCGCTGCACTCGACATCACTGACCGCAAACAGGCCGAGGAGCAGTTACGACAGGCTAACGAGTCACTGGAACGGCTGAACGTCGCGAGTCGAGAGCTAATAGACGCCGACACGGAGACGATCAGCGACCGCGTCGCTACACTCACGCGGGACATCCTCGGCGTCGAGTACGTCGCACTCTGGCGCTACGATGAGACAGTTGGACAACTTCGAGAGCATGCCAGTCACACTGCTCCAGAGACGGACCCCGATGCGGTCCAACTGCCCGATGAGTCCCCTGACCAGGTCTGGCAGACGTTCATCGGCGACGAAGTCAACGTTGACAACGATCTCGACGTCTCTGAGAGTTTATCATCGACCTCGCCACTGCGAAGTCGTGTTCTCGTCCCGCTAGGGAAACACGGCGTCATCGATGCTGGCTCGACGCAGACCGAGACGTTCGACGAGCAGACGGTTGACCTCGTGGAGTCGGTCGCCCTAACTGTCAAATCAGCTTGGAACCGCGCCGAAGGCGAAGCGGAATTAGCACGCCAGAACGAAGAGTTGGCGCATCTCGACCGACTTTATTCTCTTATATGGGAGATTAACCGTGCGCTTGTAGATGCCGAGACGAGCGATGCACTCGATGAAACCGTCTGTGAGCTTTTGGCGGACTCCGAGCTCTACGAATTCGCGTGGATCGGCGACTACGATGCAGACGCCAATGCGATAGAACCACGTGCATGGGGGGGTGTCGACAGTAGCTATTTGGACGAACTCACGACAGAGGTCGACGGATCGGTGGCTGATGGGAGTCCATTCATATCTGCGATCCAGACCGGAGAGATGCAGGTCGTTACGGACATCGCAACCGATCCACGAGCTACACCATGGCGTGAAGCCACGCTCAAACGAGGTGCGCGTTCATATCTTAGTCTTCCGCTTGTGTACGATGAGTCCGTCTACGGCGTCTTAGCGGTCTACACAGGGACCCCGCAGGACATCGAGCGCGATTCCAACATACTGGCGGAGCTTGGGGAGACAATCGCCCACGCGATTCACGCTCTCGAGACCAGAGAAACCCTTCAGACAGACAGCAGCATCGAACTCACGCTCAGATCGACGGCAGCGGACACACCACTGTGTCGTCTTGCTCGACAAACCGGTTGTGTGATCGAATTCGAGGGGCTCGTTCCGGGAGCAGATGGTGACACGACTGTATTTTTCACTGCGGTGGACGTCTCCACGGACGAACTCGTGGCTGCTGGGGAGCAGTCGTTCGCCTTCGAAGAACTACACTGTCTTGCCGATAGTGAGAACGGGACCCTATTCAAGGCACGACCGGCCGACCCGACACTTGCCTCGCAGTTCCTCGACCGGGACGCGACGCTGCGGACACTCACCATCAATGCGGGGACTGCCACTGCCGCCATTGATCTTCCTGAGACGGCTGCCGTCCGTGAGTTTATCGAAGGGGTTCAGCAAGCCGTTCCCGATATCGAAATGCTCTCGCGTCGAACGCGCACCCGATCGCTCGAAACGGAACATACATTCTTGGCGACGTTCGAAGATCGTCTCACACCTCGACAACAGGAGATCCTCCAATTTGCGTACCGGAGTGGATTCTTCGAATCACCGCGTGTACAGACGGGCAACGAACTCTCTGAAGCCCTCGATATCTCTCAGTCGACGTTCACTCAACATCTGCGGGAGGCGCAACGCAGACTCTGTGCGATGGTGTTCGATAATAGCTCACACAGTGGTTTCCGCGGAACACACGGCTAACTATTACGCCCAATATATATAACATCCAAGTTGGCCCTGGACGGTAATCATCGGAAGCGGGTTTGTTCCCTCTTGATTGGACGGAACCACCACATCATCTGTACCCGATACCAGTCACCTAGATATTACGCCTCCTCTCTCAACCGGGGACAATATGTTCGACACCACGCTTTCACAGCGTCCCCTTCAATTACCCATCAATGAATTCCGATGTGGGAGGGCGTGAGACAACAGGCCCAGTTTCGACCGACGAACCGGCATCACACGCGTCGTTGGATACCGTCCTCGATGCCCTCGCGAACCCGTATCGTCGTCGACTACTCTTTGCGCTGTTGGAGAACAATCCACAGGACGGGTTAGACGTCCAGCGTCCAGCAGAAGTCACTGAGTCCGACGTAGACATGGAGCAGCTCGAAATCCGCATACTCCACAGTCACCTCCCGATGCTCGACGATGCGGGTCTCATCGAGTGGAATCGAGACACAAATGATGTAGTCAGGGGTCCGCAATTCGCGGAAATTCGCCCCTTCTTACGGTCGATACAGAAGCACGTCGACAACCTGCCTGACGAGTTGCACAGAGATTGACCCAGGGGACCGGGGATGGTTCACTTCCTATTGTAGGTTCTTGCGGAGAGATTGGTTATAAATGAAACGTCGTAATTCGGAGCATGGAAGGTTTCAAAACACAGAATCATATTTTTTAATTTGTATCGAGATATAGAAAACCACACCCCAGCAGCGTGGGACGACACTGACCGCGGCACGTCCGAGCGCGAGGATGGCGACTAGTCCCCCAGGATAATTCATGCTGAACCCTTTTGTCGGTGGCTGTCCTAGCCGCGACGATGCTCGTACACGTCCACCAGTACCAGCACGAATAGGTCCAGGACGGGAACCGGACGGCTGGTGAGTCCCAGACCGAAGATTCCGTCAACAAGGATGCAGAAGAGTACTTTGGCAAATCCATGAGCGATTTCGACGTGGAAGTGTGGGAGACGGTCAACCACGACGGCGACCCGATTCAACGTCGCTCCATCACCATCGACGAGGCCGTCGCGCTCTCCGTTCCGGAGGAACCCGCGGACGACGACGACCCCGACCTGCCAGGCCAGACGATACAAATCCGTACGAGTGGCGATGAGCAAGTCATCTCACAGGCCGAGGTCGTCGAAATCCAAGACCTGAACCCCGACGAGATCGAACGCTAGCAAGTCGCTTCTGACCGACGGCTGACCGTCGCTCGTCGGTGGGGCCTCTCCTCGTGAGCAGTGCTCTCGGCCGACCGACGGCGCTCGACCGAGTGGAAAAGAGCGTCGACACCAGCCACGGGGTGGCGAGAAAGTAGCTGTCGCTTTCAGTAGAGCATCCGAAACGTATCTGCTGAATTTTGTACCAGTTGCAGAAAGCATATACCTTCCCTCGCTCGATATGTAACTACCTCAGGTAGGGGTACGTGAGGTATATTCTTTCGACCGCAATCCTCGGAGACACATCACTGACTCGTCCGATATAATTTCATACGTCGACTAAGGGACCTTTCAGAGCCAGCATCGACCGTGAGACGAATCTTCGAGACCCTACTACCGTGGGGTCGGAATTTCGAACCGGTCGACGCGAAAGACGACAGGGAGGGTGAGCATCGCGAGGGCGACCTCGACGCCGCCCGCGACGACGAACGCGGTCAGGTAGCCGAACTGGTCGGCCACCGAACCGCCGACGAGGATACCGGCCAGGAAGCCGACGCTGCCGAACACGTTGAATCCGGCCATCGCAACTCCCCGGTCGCTACTGGGTGCCAAGTCGGTGACGAGCGCCATCGTCGCGGGTGCCATCATAGCGCCGATGACGCCGACGAGAAGCATGGCGAGGGCGGCCACTCGAACCGACGGTGCGACGCCGACACCGACGACCGCGAGGCCGTACAGCGTCGACCCGGCGACGATGGGTATCGCCCGCCCGATTCGGTCGGAGACGACGCCGAACGGATACTGGAGGAGCGCGAACGGCGCGAAAAACAGCGCGAGCATGAGGCCGGTGGTCCCGGGGTCGAGTTCGAACACCTCTCGAAAGTACAACGTTCCCACGAGCGCGAAGAACCCGGCCGTCAGTCGGTCGATGAATCCGAAGACGTACGGGACGAACAACAGTGGCGTCTCGCGGATTCGGACGAGCGCGCCGGAAACCCCTTCTCGGTGGGTTCCCCTCTCGTTTCCGTCGAGAGCGACCGCGGCGACGAGCGCGACGACCAGCAACAGCCCACTGGCGACGTACACGGGGACGAGCGGGCCGAGTTCGTAGAGTTGGCCGCCGAGCGGTGCTCCGAGCGCAGTTCCGCCGCCGATAGCGATACCGGCCGCGCCCATATTCCTGCCGTGGCCGCCTTCGAGGTCCATCAGCATCGTGATCGCCAGCGAGAACGACCCGATGGTCGCCGCCCCCTGGAAGACCCTGAGCGCGAGGGCCGTCCCGAAGGTCGCCGTATCGAGCGTGGGTAACAGCCCGAGCAGGCTGTAGCCGACGAACCCACCCACCCCGCCGGCGACGATAAACGGGATGCGTCGCCCCGTCGCGTCGCTCACCGCACCCCAGAGACCGGCGAAGGCGACGAACGCGGCGAACTCGGCGGCGAGAAACCACATACTCGCCGTGAGCGTTTCTCCCCCACCGAAGACGACGACCAACGTATCGATGCCGGGATACAGTAGCACCTGCGCGAGGAGGATGACGAAGATGATTCCGGCGAGGACGATACGATTTCTCCGCGTCGACATGGAAGCTGGTTTCTCATTGTGTGGACCACCTGAAGACACTACCGTTGTCCGATAGGTGGACGAGCGACGCTTTTTCGGCCGAATTCGACGTCACACGGTAGTCCCGTAACTACCACCCTCTCGATTGGCGGCCGGTGAACCGCCTCGGGGCTTGACCCCGAGGCTTCCCGTGGTTTAGCTGGACACTTCCACGATACCATCTTTAAACAGCGAGGGAATCCCGGCCTAAAGGCCGGGCGGGAATCGCGTAAGCAACACGACACGGTCAACCGCTTAATCGAAATTGCCGGAGTCCAACTCCTTCTGAGCATGGAGTAGCATACCTATCGACGTTCTACTGTACTGTTTCTTCGTTTCTTACAAACTCTTATACTGCCATCCGGCCTCCAACTCTATCTTGATATCTTCAATAAATAAGTTACACAAAAGTTATATTCAAGTGTTTCGGTCTTGTATAAGAGTGTGTGTCCGAGACGGTGACGAAAACACTGCAGGCGACGCTCACTCCGCCCACCACGGGCAAAGAGCAACGCCTCCAGCGACTCTTGGACACTTACCGAAACGCACTCCACGACGCTTTCGACGCTGGGGCAGATACGATGTCCGCGGTCAACGACATCGTAACGCCCTACGACCTCCCGTACCAAGCCAAAGACGCGCTCAAATCCTACGTCCCGAAACTCCACAAGACGTACGACGCCGAGGAATTAGGCGACGAGCATCCGCTTCGCCTCGTCAATCGAGCGGCCACGTTCGATTACTCCGACGAGCGCGAATACAGTTTCGTGTGGCAGGCTCCGCAACCCGGCTGTGGCACGAACTTTTGGATTCCGCTTCGGATTAACCCCGAGCAGGAACCCCTGTGGTTTGACCTGCTCTCTGAGGACGCGAAGGCGGGCGAGTTGCGGCTACAGCGACACCGTACGTCGTGGGAATTGCACGTCACCGTCGAATACCCGGTCGACGAACCGACCGAACCGGACGACCCGACGTACATCGGTTTCGACGTAGGCGAGAGCGCGTTGATTACGGGCTGTGCCCTCAAACGCGACGTGCCACGGAAGCCGATGCTCGTCAGCGGCAGTCGAGCGCGACACCTCCGCAAAGAGATGTTCTCCACACTTCGGCGGCTACAGTCGAGAGACGCCGCCGAGTGGCGCGTGGACGAACGATTCGACCACTACCAGAATGCGTTGGCGGATATTGTCGAGAAGGCGTCTCGACAAGCTGTTGAATACGCTCGCCAGTTCGACGATCCCGTTATCGTCCTTGAAGACTTGTCGTACATTCGTGAGCATCTGGATTACGGCACGTTCATGAACCGGCGTCTGCACGCATGGGCGTTCTCCCGACTCTCCGGGCGGATCGAAGATAAAGCTCGAGACGCGGGGATCCCGGTTCGGTTCGTGAATCCGGCGTACACGAGTCAGACGTGCCACTCCTGTGGCCACCTCGGAAGCCGGAGCGTCCAGGCAGTATTCCGCTGTACGAACGACCAGTGTTGGGTGACGGAGTATCAAGGCGATATCAATGCGGCGGCCAATATCGCTAGTCGCCTCGACCCGTGGGGTGAGAGTCTGTCGGTAAAATCGACGGACGATGACACGCCTCGGGATGGGAGTGCTTGTGACAGCACCAGAGGACACCGCATGCCGAGTCCGAAATCCGGACAGACGACGCTTGCGGCGTTTCAGTCCTAAAACCTCTATAATGAGCTCACCTTGTAGGGAGCCTCGCTGTTTACGGCGGGGAGGATGTCACGTGGCCGGTCGAAGACCGGCGAAAGCGACAGTTCAGAACGTTTCTCGGTTGACCCCCAGGATTCATCGTCAGTATCTCGAATCGCTCGCGACGCCGGACGACCGCAAGGGGAGTTGGGTCTTCCCCCGCGAACTGACCGGTTCGGAGGAGTGGCTCCGACGGCTGTGGAATCGTCGTGGCCACATTCCGGACGTTCCGACGCTGATACTCTGGCCGATGCAGGACGTCGGATTCGGCGTATCGGACCTCCGGCGATGGGAAGCACTGTTTCCGGACGCTCGCACCATCGAGGTCGACGACTCGGGACACTACATCCAGGAAGAGAAGGGGGACGAACTCGTCCCGGAAATTCGGGCGTTCCTCGAAGCGTAGACCAGGCGATTTCCCCGCAAACGCTCAGGGTGTGGCGAAGACCGTCACCTCGTACCACCCGCGTTCGGTCGTGACGCGAACGTCGAAGGGTTTGCTGAATCGACTCGCAACATCGTTGCTGGCCTTCAAGCAGATTTTCCAGTCGCTATCTAATTCGGCGACGGAGACGGGAAGTTCTGACTTCGACGAAATGTCTTCACCAACATAGCCATCTCCATTAGGCTTCCGTCTGAAGCAGTTTATCTCATTTTTCTGTTCCAGAAATTCAGTGACGTGATGAGGACATACTGCGGAACGACAGGGGTCGCAATCGAGACATTCAGTCGACCAGTATTGGCGCACAGATCCGCCGGATGCCTCCTGTTCACCCGCGATTACGATGGGCACTATAGCAGTCAGTAGTGCAACCACTTCGAAAGCTGGTATGTTCCGCGACCGCTACGGCACCGATGATGACGACAGCGACCATATCTCTACGTCGAAACTGGTGGTTCAATCCCCGACACTGATGCTGTGGAACTCGAAATCCGGTGACCGTGACTCGAACCGATCGAGAGCGAACAAATCCCGGGAGAACGGACACCGCTCTCCGGTAACAAGTGTTCGTACGACCGTCGCAGCAACGGGAGCGGTCATCACCCCACGACCGTGGAACCCCGTCGCAACTACAAGTCCATCAGAACAATCACTCGGCGCGTCGATAATCGGACGAGTGTCCGGCGTGGCTCCGTCTATGCCAGCCCACCCGTTGACGAACCGGGCGTGTTCGAATCCCCGGAGAAATCTCGGAACGAGGTCAGCGACGTGATCTCGGAACGCTTCGTCTTCGTTCTCACTTGCGCTCTCCGGGTCATCCTCGGCAAACGACCAACCGCCGACCAGTAGGTCACCGTTGTGCTCCGGTCGAAAGTAGACGTGTTCTCCGGGAACCCATCCCATGGGGAATTCGTTACTGACCTCTTCGGTGGGGTCGAGCACCACGCACTGAGTTCGATATGGCCGGAGCGGTAGTTGGACGCGATCGCGGAGGAAGCGTTCGGTTCGCCACCCTGCAGCAACCACGACATTGGGAGCGTCGAACGCACCCGCAGACGTTTCGACGCCGTTCACCCAGTCGTCAGTGGTACGCAGGCCCGTCACCGTGGTCTCGGTCATAATTGTCGCACCCCGGGATTCGGCGTCGTCTTTGAGTGTCGTCGCGAACGTATAAGGGTCGACGAATCCCGTGTCTTGGTGCTTGACGACACCGGCGAACTCATCGAGGTTGAACTGAGGGAACTCCGATTCAACGGCGTTTGGCTCTATGAACGAAACCGCGACGCCGTCAGCGGTAAGTCGTTCGACGCGCCTACGCGCTTCTTGCTCACGGTCGGGTGGGACCAGTTCAAGACTTGACCGTTCGGTGAACTCGAACCGCCCAGTTCCGTCGTAATCACGGAAGAATTCGGTAGCGTAATCGGCGATGAATGGATTGTCGGTGTAAGATGGTGCCATCGTAATCTCGCCTGCGGCGAGTGCAGTCGCTTCCGCAGCGACTTGCCCCTGTTCGACGACGAGCAAGTTATGATCAGTAGCGAGTTCGCGAGCAACGGCACAGCCGATGACACCGCCACCGACGACGATAACGTCGAAAGATGTCCCCGACATGTTATCGCTCGACCGATTCGATGACGTCCGACAGTGCATCGACTGCTTGCTCGAGCTCTTCGCGAGTAATGGCCAGGGGTGGTTGGAAACGAACGACGTTCTTATAGTATCCGCCGCCACCAAGGAGCACGCTGTGTTCATCGCGCACATGATTTATAACCGTCGTTACTGCCTTCTTTGCAGGTGTTGTATTGGTATCCGCTGATACCAGTTCGACGCCGTGCATAAGGCCAAGGCCACGCGTTTCTCCGATCGCTCATCTGTAGCGGTGAATACTTTTTCATGACTGGAGTTCGTAGCCTTCCCCAGCATGGTCAGCAGAGAGAGTGTCAACGAGGTCTTTCTACCTGACAAAGAGGACTGTTTAGAGTATCTGCGTGATCAGCGATGGCCGGACAGGGTGACGTGTCCGCACTGCGAGAGTGCGGACACGATCAAGAAGGGAACAACACG
>NZ_JBPEHH010000034.1:0-47828 GCF_054177595.1 Haladaptatus ordinarius
TGTCTCCACGACATTGAAGAAGGACTCTACCGAAGGATCATCTTGCAGGGTCGCTGAACTCATTCCACATCAGCGTTCACCCTGCTCTTTGGTGTGCTAATCGTTCTATGACACCCTCAGGCGGCGACGAAAGACTCGTCTGATTCGAACACGGGGAGACGTTCGTCAAGAAGTAGTATGAATTTTGGTGGTGATTCCGAGCGAACGAGACCGGTTAGGCGTTCTCGTCGCTACCCTCCTCACTGGTGGTCTTCTCGTCCGTCGAGAGCCACGGGTCGAAGTGAACGTACGCGACGCCAGCAGTCGGACCCTGCGAAACCGCGTCGCCGTTACCGTCAGCGAGACGACCGGTGACCGGGTCTTCGAGCGAACTCTCGCTCTCGTTGCTTACGCACTCGTCGCCCGAACCGTCCGCGCTCGATGGTCCGTTGCTCGCACCCCAGTGGTTACGGGTCGCGTTTACGACCCCGTCGGCGTCCTCGTTCAGGACGCCGAACTTCTCGTTGCCCGCGATGACGTTGAAGTGGATTTCTGTGCACTTCGCGTCGAATGCGGGGCCGACGCGGATGCCGTTCGTGTTGTCCACGAGACGGTTCCCGAGAACCCGAACGGTACCGTTCGAATTGTCCACTTCTATCCCGTCTTCGTTGTGGTGCTGTACGTTTCCACTGACGAGCACGCTACCGGGTCGTCCCGCAGTAGCGATGCGAACGCCGTTCATCGCGTTCTCGACGACGTTGTCTAAGACGCGGCTACCGCTCGCATTCCAGCCGACGACGATGCCGGACTCGGGAATGGAGCGAACGTGATTGCCGACGAAGGTCGTGTTCGGTGCGTGCTCCGCGTACAGCGTCGCGTTCGATACCGTGTTGTTCCGTAGAACGGTGTCTCGAACCGGGAGCACTGAGAGCGGACCGACGTACAGGTCGTTGTCTTCGACCTGGTTTTCGACGACGTGTGTATCAGTCGCCTTGGTCAGCCGAATACCACCATTCTTGACCCAGTGCGGACCGCCACCGTTCGCGTAGATGCTGTTGTTCTCGATGGTGTGGCCGCTTCCCGTCGCCGCAATGCCGGCGTAGTTCTTCGAGACGTCGGGCCCGGTTATCGTGACGTTCGAGGCGACGTCGTCCTCTTCGTAGTACATGGAGTCGACGACGACACGGATACCGAACCCGAACCGTCCGGCGAGTGTCGGCGGTTGTTCGAGACCGTACTGTTCGCGAGTACGGTATCGTCTGTGCCTCGAAGTACGACACCGACGGCGTTGTCGGTGACGGTCACGTTTTCGAGTCTATTGTCGTCGGTCTCGAGCGTGATTCCGTTCTGCCAGTCGGTGACGACGACGTTCTTGACGGTGAGTTCGTCCGTGCGCCGGCGCGCGTGACGGTAACCATCGACGTAGTCGTGCTCGGCATCGACGGTGTGGCCCTGTCGTCCAGCACGACGTCGCTCGACCGAATGTTGATACAGTCGGTCGTACTGCTGTTTTCGATGTCCTCGGTGAGGACGTAGGTTCCCAGAGATTCGATGACGGTACACGAATTTATCTCCGTCACGCCGTCGGACGTGCTACTCTCTGCGGCGAACGTTCCGACGGCGAACAGAGAGCTTACTATCAGTAACGATACGACCACTGCAGCGGGGCGTTTCATATCATCCGTGCCTCCGAGTGAGTCACGTGACTCTCGGGTATTTACTACCGAGTCGACAATAGTAGATTAATAGAAGTATGACTTAGGACGAATGTGCGTTTGAACCACAAGATATTCATCCCGGCGTGTCGGTGTCTTCGTCCTCGGACGATTCCAATCGCTCGATGTCCGCCGAGTCACAGTACGGGCAGTGTAAGTCCGGCAACTCGACGGAGTACGCGAATTCCCGACTACAGCGACGACAGCGGTACTCCTCTCCCTCTATCGTGAAAATTCGTCTTACTGCGTCGAACAGTCCCATCCGAAAACAATTCTACGCGAATGGGCTTAAAACCGCGTCACGAACTACTGAGCAGGCGCATCGCCACACCCGCCAGGATGACGAGGATGGCGAGACCGGACGTTATCGGTTCGGGAATGAAGAACATCACGACACCAGCGAGCATGACGAGCGTCGAAGTTCGAGCCATGTTCGACAGTACTCGTCTATCGGGGAACTGGTTGTGGTTTCGTGTGCAAGTACCGTCGAAGAGCAGTCAGAGAAGAGAGCATCCAGCGTGAAAGTCCAAACCAACATCGCCACCGAACGTGATATTTTTTATATAATTGTGCGGATGTTTATTACCTATGACGAACGAGAAAGCGATGTGACCATTTCCCCGACCCGTGCCCAGTCAGAGACCCTGGGCGTCGTCCTCTTGCTCGCCGTGACGCTCGCGGGAACGGGACTCATCGTCACCTTCGGGTCGTCGATGCTGGACGACTCGAAGCGCGCGACCGAACTCGACAGCGCGGAACACGCGATGACGCAATTCGATTCCAAGGCCAGTCTGGTCGGAATCGGAGACACTAACACCCAGGAGGTACACCTCGGCGTCGAAGACGACGGTCGAACGCTCCTTCGCTCGAACGATGGGTGGATGCGGGTCGAAATCGACCCCGACGACGGAAGCAAGGTCGAAGTGAGGACTCGTCACTAGCCATTGAATACCTTTATTCATCAATACATCAAATGATTTTATTAAAATTATATATATATGGAGTATCGCTTTTGTAAATATAGGCTACGACTCTCTCGGTTTCCACTCATATTTTCGAAAGAAGGTTGCTATTCGTGATGGATAATCCGAGAAAAACGACGGCGTCCGCGGTGTTGTTCCGAATCGATGTACTCCGACGGGGCGGTTTCCGATGCGAGTCGTGGTACACTCGGGACGAGAACGACGTGGTCGTCGTGGTGACGTTCACAGATTGTATCGAGGGAGGTCGTTGGGGTCTCTCTCGTCGTGACAGACGGGTGCGCTGAGAACACGGGCACGGCGGGAAGAGAACCGCCGGTTCGCTCACGTCGTTCGCTGCACGGGCGTGGCGGGATTCGAACCCGCGGTCGAGAGGTTAGGAACCTCTCGCCCTATCCGCTAGGCCACACGCCCGCCACGAAAATGGTGTAGAAAGACGACTTACTCGTTGGATTCCGTCTCGGTGTCGACGCGCGTCTCCGGTTCGTCGTCGAACTCGCGCGTGCTGCTCGAAGAGGACCCCGAGTCTTGCATCTCACGGAGTTCGTCCTCGACTTCCTGTCGTCCTTTCTTGAACTCGCCCATCGCCTCTCCCGTCGAGCGAGCGAGTTTCGGAATTTTGTTGGCACCGAACAGGAGCACCGCGATGAGTAGAATCACCGCGAGTTCCATCCCGCCAGGGACCGGCCCGAATAGTGGTATCGTTTCGTACATCCTCTACCTATTGCTTACCGGTTGGCAATTATAGGCTTTTTGCTACTGCACGGTTCAGGCCTGTCACCCGTTCGACGCGAAATGCGGAGTGATTTCCCCCGTTGCCCGAGGGCTTTTTGCGTCGGAACGAGAGGTTCCACCATGGACGATTTCGAAATGGAACGACAGACGGAAGAGGGACAACGGGCCTACGACCCGTCGGCAGACCACGCCTTCCCGGACGAGAAGCTAAACGAGGTGTTGGAGTTCATCGACAACGATGTCGAGATTCAGACCTACCTCGAAGCGCAGAACGTCAACGCCGTCGCACGCAAGGGATACAACGACCACGGGAGAAAACACATCGAAATCGTGCGCAATCGCGCCCTCCTGCTCTACGACCTGCTGAAACGCGGCGGCGTCGAGTTCAACGGGGCAGCAGACCAGGGGCTGGACGAAGAAGACGAGAGCGTCATCGTCGCGTTCGCGGCGGCGCTCCACGACATCGGTCACATCGTCCACCGGGACTCTCACTCTTACTACTCGATTCCGCTCGCGGCGGACGTGCTAGACCGAGTGCTCCCGAACTTCTACGACACCTCGGAGTCAGTTCGGATGAAAGGTGAGATACTCCACGCAATCCTCTGTCACCATACCGAAGAAGACCCGCTCACGACCGAAGCGGGCGTAATCCGCGTCGCAGATGCACTCGATATGGAACACGGCCGCTCGCGCATCCCCTACGAGAAGGGCGGGCGGGGAATCAACACCGTCTCCAGTCAGGCCATCCAGCGAGTGACGCTTCGGCAGGGAGATACCGTCCCCGTGCTCGTAGAAATCGAGATGTTGAACGCGGCAGGCGTCTATCAGGTCGACAACCTTCTCAAGGCGAAACTCCACAAATCCGGGCTGGAAGACGACATCCGAATCGTCGCCCTGAACGTCCGCGAGGGGACCGACAACATCGTCGAACGAATGGAACTCTAGGCGACGCTCTCGTACACCTGCGCCAGCTCTTCGACCGCCCGCTCGACGCTGATTTCCTCACGCCGGGCCAGGCACGCTTCCCGGAGCCGGTCAGGTTCCGCCAACGCTCGTTCGATAGCGTCGCGGAATCCGTCCACGTCACCGCTCTCGAAATGATACCCCGTCTCCCCGTCAACGATGGTGTTCGCCAGCGCACCGGCGTTCGCGCCGACGACGGGAGTACCACAGGCGTTCGCCTCCAGTGCGACGAGCCCCTGCGTTTCGACCGGACTCGGAAACGCGAACACGTCCAGCGAGGAGTAGAAAGCAGGCATCTCGTCGCGGTCCAGGAATCCGAGAAACCGCACGTCGACGTCACACTCCCGGGCCTGATTCTCCAGTGACTCACGAGCGGGGCCGTCGCCACCGAAGACGAGGGTGACGTCCATCCCGTCTGCTGCCGTGAGGAGTTCCGAGAGACGCTTTTCGAAGCCGTGACGACCGGTGTAGCCGACGAGTGGTTCGTCGCCATCGAGGTCGTACTCCCGAACGAAATCCGCGATTTCGACGGGATGAAATCGTTCGACGTCGACCCCGTTCGAGACCACGTGAACCGGGGCGTCGACGCCCACCGACTCGACGACGTGTCGTTTCGTGGCTTCGCTCGGCGTGAGCACGGCGTCAGAGTGGTCGAAGAACCAGCGTTCGTAGGCAACCGACGCGCGTTCGACGTATCTCGCAGCCGAATCGTTCGAGATGAGGTAGTCCGCGTACTCGCCCGTCGGCGTGTGGTAGGAGGTCACGAACGGGCGGTCGTCTTTCCGGGCGAGTCGGAGGCCGCCGAGTCCGATGGCGAACGGGGTGTGTGAGTGAACGATGTCGGCGTCGCGCACCGCCTTCGGAACGCGGGGTGTGCCGAGACGATACCCGTCGTAGAACGGAAAGGGGAGACTTCCGATGGGATGTTCGCCTTTCTCCGGCGTGTAGCCATCAGCACGGGGGTACACCACGTCCATCCGCCCCTCGTTTCGTTCCCAGCAATCGCGCCACGACCGTATCGTGTAGGTTACGCCGTTTATCGTCGGCAAATACGTATCCGTGAACGCGGCGACCCATCGGCTCATTATCCGGTGATTCGGGTAGGGGGTGTTAAGTGCTTGTGACTTTAGACGAGTTCTCGGTACGTCTCCGCGAGTTGCTCTCCGACACGGTCCAGACCGTGTTCGCTGGCCGTCTCCCTCGCGTTCTCACCGAGTCGCTCGCGCAGGTCGGGATTCTGGGCGAGCAGCTCCAGCGCGCGTCGGAACTCGGCTTCGGTCTCGCATTTCAAACAATCCTCGCCGTGGGTGTAGAACTCGTCGAAGACGGGGATGTCTCGGAGGACGACGGCCTTCCCGCAGGCCATCGCTTCGAGGACGACGATTCCCTGGTTCTCGACTTTCGCCGGGAAACAGAACACGTCGCCCGCCGCGAACGCCCCGCGTTTGTCCTCGACCCAGCCGGTGAAGGTAACGTTCTCGGGTGGGTCGTTCGTCCACTTTCTGACGGTCGAACTGGCGTGCGGGCCGGTGTCATACGTGCCGAACCACGCGAACTCGTAGTCCGTGACCTGTGCGAGTCGACAGAAGGTCGTGAGACCCTTGCGCTCGAAAACGTTGCCGATGGCGAAGACGACCATCCCATCCAGGTCGTAGCGGTTACGGTACACCTCTCGCAGGGACTCGAATCCCGCCAGCGATTCGACGTCCACACCGTTGGTCATCGGGCGAATCGGCGCGTCTACCGGATACGATTCGAGCACCGACTTCGTGTACTGGCTCGGACAGAGTACGAGGTCGGCCTGTGAGTAGAACCACTTCAGATAGCGACCGAGTGGCCGACCGACGAGCGTGGACCCGCGAAAGCTCTCCGCGAAGTCCTCGCGCGTCACGTGTGCGTGGAGGACGAGCGGAATCCCGGCGTGCTCGGCGTGGCGTGCGACCGCGACCGACCCCGGCCCGATGACGTTGCAGTGGGCGACGTCGAACTCGGAGAAGAAACGGCTCCCTACCGCTCGGGAAGCCAGCGCGTGAACAGGGCTCCCACCCCGCCACGGCGAGGTGACGACATCCACGTCAGTCCCTGCGAGCGCCTTGCGCTGGTGTTTCGTGGCGGTTCCGATTCCGCTGCGGTTCAGGCGGGATTCCAGTTCGAGGTAGTTGAGTGCACGCACTGGCCGAGTTATGAACTAGCCGTCCATTACCGCTTTCGGAAAGCCCTCGTTGAAGGACCAAAAAGTATTTGTTCGAGCAAGAGAATGGGCAGCATGGGGCAATACAGGAAACTTCTATCCTTGTCCTGTCTCGCCCCGGAAACCCCCACCCCCCCATTCCGAATGACAGTAGCCGAAGAGCGAATAGAGCGTCTCGCAATACTCGCAAGGGACGCCGCCGCCGACTGTCACGCCGACCGTGCTCGTGAGTACGTCCGCCTTGCCAGACGAATCGCCGAGCGTCACCGACTCCAGTTACCCGACCAGTTCAAGCGATTCACGTGCGATTCGTGTGACGCCTACCTCCGCCCCGGCAAGAACGCCCGCGTTCGATTACAGGACCGACACGTCGTCGTTACCTGCGACTGTGGCCACCAGAAACGCTACCCATACGACTAACGAACCGGGTCGTCGGCCTCGAACGGGCGGTTTCGATTGCGGCAGTGGTCTCCCGCCGAATGGAGTCGTTACGTTCGTTCTCGGCGTCGTCTGGCGTTCGTTTCGACGCGTTCTCGCGGTGCTCGGCGGCGACGAGAGCGTGAAAAGAGCATTTCGAAGGTCGTGACCGGATAGAGCCGAACCGCTTCCCTCACCTCACAGCGAAACGTGACCGGTGACGACACTTCGACGACCGATGTCCCACCCACGCCCATCGTATCTACAGTCGCTTCCGAGTCTCGCATCTCCGGTTTCGTTCGCGAGCGAGGGCCAGGATGAGTCCACGGGCACGACCATCCCCCTCCGCCGTGGCAGACGAAAGCACCAAGTCTCGGGCCACCTCATTCTCCGATATGACCAGCCAACAGTGGACGGACATGATAGTAGGGGACAGGATGGCCGTCGACCGGGAGTTCGCCCAGCGCGTGGCCGACTCGGAGTTCTCCCGGCAGGAGTGGGGGCTCATCATGACCGCCGTCGAGTTCGACATCCACCAACCGGACGACGACGAACAGGCGACCCTCGTCGCCGACACGAGCAAAGTGAAACAGGTGATGCCCGAGATGGAGAACATCCAGTCGCAGATGAACGCGATGGCGGGCAAATCCCCGAAGAAAGAGAGCAAGGGCGTCTTCAGTTCGGTCAAAGACGCGCTCGGACTGGGTGGTGGCGACGCCGGCATCGACCAGGACCGACTCGCTGCCGCCGAGCGATTGGCCCAGGAGTACGCCGACGAACTGCAGGCGCGACTGGAATCGAAAGACAAGTGGAAGCGCGTCCGTAAAGCAGTTCAAGAGTGATGCGGTTCGCACCCGACGCGTGGCGGTACGCCGCACCGCCGTTCGTCCTCGCTGGCCCTCTTGGCTTCCTCTCGCCGTTCGCAACTCTGATCGCACTCACACTGGGCGTCGCGGTACTCCTCTTTTTCCGTGACCCGGAGCGCACCGTCCCTACGGCGGGGGTGCTCTCGCCCGCCGATGGCAGGGTGTCGGTCGTCCGAGAAGAAGACAGTCGGGTTCGAGTCGGCGTGTTCATGAACGTCACCGACGTGCACGTAAACCGCACGCCGCTGGCTGGCGAGGTCGTGTCGGTCGAACACGAACCCGGTAAACACCGTCCCGCGTTCACCAAGGAGTCGGATAGAAACGAAAAGGTCCACGTCCAGTTTCCGGAGTACGGCGTGACGCTCATCGCCGGTGCGTTCGCACGCCGAATTCATCCCTACGTCGAAGCGGGTGACACGCTGGCGCGCGGCGAACGACTCGGCCACATCGCCTTCGGTAGCCGCGCAGACGTACTGCTCCCGGAGTCGTTCGACGTGACGGACGTGGTGGTCGGGAAAGGAGAACGAGTTCGCGCGAGTGAGACGGTCATCGCCCGGTCGGATCAGTCGCTCGAATAGTCCCCGCCGTGGAACAGCGTCAACTCCTCTGCCTCGTAGATGTTGATGAGTTCGGTGATAATCTCGTCATACGACTCGTCTTCGACCCGGAGGCTGTCGAGACGCGATACGGTCTCCTCGTTGAGCGTTATTTTAGGCATCAGTATAACAGATGTCCGCGAGGGTCATTAAAGCATAGGCCCCGACTGTTTCACTCGGTAGTATCCTCACTGGGGAGGTGGCGTATTCGGCGTCCACCCCGAGTAATCACCCGTTACTGGCTTCGTAGCACCATCTTTCGAACCGACAGGGGTTGCTTTCTCATGTACAGTGACCGGATAACAAAGTACCCACGCTCTTGTTACACGTATCGCCGAGGTTCACTATGACAACGACAGATAGCCGGATAACTGGTCGAAACGACACCGTCGCTGAAAATCGGTGCCGAAGCTGTGGGTCGTTCGTGACCCGCGACTTCGCGCGCGTGTTCGGAAACAACGAAAACGAGGTCTTCGGGTGCCTCGAATGCATGACCGCCACGGAGGTCAAAAAAGGTGGTGCACGGGCCGAGCACGTAGACACTGCAAAACTCATCGGTGGCCGAGAACCGCTTCGCTGAGTCAGAAGGGGTGGGGGACGGTGAAAATCCAGCGGGGCTCTTTTCAGGTCGATACTCGCTTGCGTCGGCCTTCGTGTCCGCGCTCGAACACCCGGTTCGCGCCGGGTGCTTCGTACGGCGGCGTGTGAGCGACGTCCGCCATCGTCTGTCTGGTCTGTCCTCCGTCGGTCGCCAATCGCGGCCCGCGGTCGAAGTAGCCGGGGGCGTTGCTGTCAGTGTTCGGTTGTGTGTGGTCCATCTCTCGCATCGTCTGTCGTTTTTCTGTCATCGTGTGTCTGTTTCTCGTTCGGTGTACCGTTGGCTTGCGGTCGGTTGTCGATTCTTCGAGTCGTGTGGTGGGTAGAGAGGGGCGTCAGGCCCCTACAATGAAAACCGAACCGACAGCAGCGCCACTCACGTCCAACGTGTGCGAGTGAGTGTCTAACTGCCTCATCGTACTTCGATACTGAGAGTGTGAGTAGTTATAACCTTTTCGTGGCACGCAACTTTTGCCAGGCGGCTACGGTCGTCCGACATACATGTTCGCCACAACGATAAGGTGAATTCGTCGCGTATCGATAGGCGCATGACGAACCAAGAAGTCACTCGGCTTCTTCGAAAAGCCTACGGCGACGAAATCGAGACGGTTATGAACTACCTGACGAACTCCGTCGTCCTCGAAGGGGTAAGTGCCGAAGAGGTGAGAGAGAGCCTCGAAACCGACATCCAGGAGGAACTCGGCCACGCAGAGATGATCGGTCAGCGGCTCAAGCAACTGGACGAGCGCCCACCCGCCTCCTACGACTTCGAGGCGCGACAGGAAGGACTGCAACCCCCTGAAGACAGCACGGACGTACTGTCGGTCATCGACGGGGTCCTCGAAGCAGAGGAGGACGCCATCGAGACGTATCGGTCGCTTATCTCAGCAGCCCGAGATGCAGACGACCCCGTCACCGAAGACCTCGGCGTGACCATCCTCGCCGACGAGGAGGCCCACCGAACGGAGTTTCGCGGGTTCAAACGAGAGTACGAGGACTAAGGCAAGGATTTTTCTCGGAGGGGTGAGAGGAACGTTCTATGAGCAACCCAGATTTCGACCTTGACTTGCAGTCTGCTGAGCAGGAGATGGATTTCGCCGCTGGCGAGCGAATCTTGCTGGGGGTCCTCGACGGAACGACACCAGTTGCGAAACGAATCGATGCGATAGACCACGGAAACGTCCTCGTGCTCGCCATCGACGGGGACCTGAACGAACTCGCGGCCGACCTCGCACCAGCCGTCAAAGAGCGCGGAGGGAACCTCGTCCACTTCAGGAAGTTCCTCATCATCTCACCGCCCGAACTGGAAATCGACACGAGCGAACTCTGAAAACGCCAGCACAAAATGGAGGGCACGGTGGAGCGACGCAACCGTCACCGTCCGTCAGCAGGGGCCACCGGGTGGCCCGTGCGGCGAAAAGACACCGAAGAACATAAATATTCAATTTCCACATCGAGAAATTTATTCGAGCCGTAGAACGCTCCATCGGGTTTGGAATCTTACGCTTCGTCGCCAGAGAACGATACCAAAAAGAACCAGCCAACACAACGGGCCCCTATCGCCATGGAGACACAACGGTCACTCGTCGAGTACGTGCTCCGTTCTGGAGCGCGGACAGACGTTTTATCCTCTATCGCCGACGGTTGCACCCCGACGCAAGAGCTTCTAGAGTGCGGTCTCGCGAGCGAGTCTGCGGTGTACAACGCTCTCTCCGAACTCGAGGACTGCGGACTAATCTACACACAGGAATCGAAACAGTGGACAGCGACGGGAACCGGTTCGGTAATCGCTGCGCTCATCGAGCGCCAGCAACAGACCGAGAACGTCCTCCAGACGGACCTCGACTACTGGAACGACCACGACGTGACCGCCCTTCCCGTCCCCTTTCGACACCGTCTCGCGAAACTATCCGGCGGAACCGTCGTCCGTGCGACCGAGACACAACCTTCACGGGCCGCTCGCGAAATCGAGAACCGCCTCGAGACGGCGGACTCTGCGTCGGTTGTCGCACCGATATTCAGCGAACGCTACTCCGATGCACTTCTAACGGGGTCCGGCGCCTCTCGCCTCGTTCTGGATTCGGCCGTCGTCACGGACCTTCGTTCCGTCGAAACGTTCGAGGAAGAGACGTTCGACGACATCGACATCCGGGTCGCCGACGTCTCGTTCGCCCTGGCCGTGATGGACGGCTGTCTGTTGCTTTCGTTGCCGACGCTCGATGGCTCGTACGACACTCGGTCGGAGTTCGTCGTAGAGTCAGAGCGTGCGTGTCGCTGGGGCACGTCGCTGTTCGAACAGGTCTGGAGCGACGCGCCCCCCGTCGAGGAGTACGTTTAATCGTCGGCGACGACCGTCAGGAAATGTCCATCCGGGTCACGGATTCGGATACCCGATTCGACCGTCTCGATACGGCAGGCTCGGTCTTCGACCGTCTCTCGAACTGCCGCGGGGGAGTCGGCACGAACCCCGATATCGACGTGGACTCCTCCCCGAGCGTCGGCGATACCGAGGTGGGGTTCCCAGAGTTCGAGGTCGAACGGTCCGCCCATCCGAACCCGTTTCCTGTCGGCACCTCTGTCGTACGTTTCGAATCCGATGTCGGAATAGAACTGCTCGGCCTCCCCGAGGTCTTCCACTTCGAGGACGATCTCGAAGATCCCCGTGATACCGTCACCGCTCGCGTCGGTGCCACCGATTTCGACGCAGTTGCCGTCGGGGTCGTAGAAGTACAACGACCGACTTGAGGCGAAATCGTGTTCCACGAGGTCGAAAACGGACGATAGACGGTCGTACCAGTCGTCGTACTGCGCTTTCGGGGCCGAGAATGCGTAGTGAGTGTGAAGCCCGCCGCGAGGGACGGCCTGCGGTCGGCGAAGCACGAGCGCGTGGTCGTCTGCCCCCAACGTAACCTCGTCGTCTCTCTCCTCCAGAACTGGCAGGTCCAGATGCGTTTCGTAGAACTCCCGCGCACGGTCGAGAGACTTCACCTCCAGCGCCAACCACCGAAGCCCCGAGAGCATAGTCCGAGATACACAGCGACGGCGCTTAAAACGTCGCCCCGTCGATTTATGCCTCACTCGGTTCTAGTGATGGTATGCCTCTCAAAGAAACCGCCGAGCCGACCGAGTACCAGGAGATCGACCGGTGGGATGGTGGAGTCGGCTGGTTCGCACATCCGGACGAAACGATGCAGCGAGCGAGTCACGCCCTCGCGGTCGAAGGTGACGTCTGGCTCGTCGACCCGGTCGATGCCCCCGGTCTCGACGACCTGTTCGACGAATTCGGCGACGTCGCGGGTATCGTAGTCCTTCTCGGCCGCCACATGCGCGACGCGAAGGTGCTCGCTCGGCGATACGACGTTCCGCTGTATCTTCCGACGTGGGTGCGCCGAAGCGTGAGTGGGATCGCAGTTCGCCGGTTCGACACGACACTCGCCGAGACGGGGATGCGGGTGCTGAAACTGTTCGACAACCCTGCCTGGCAGGAGGCGGCGCTATACGACGAAGCGGGTGGAACGCTCGTCGTTCCGGAATCGGTTGGAACCGCTGATTACTTTCGAACTCGCCGAGAGCGACTGGGTGTTCACCCGATGGTTCGATTGGTCCCACCGGACGAACTCCGTGGGCTGACTCCCCGCCGTATACTCGTCGGTCACGGCGCAGGCGTGTTCGACGACGCGCCCGGCGCACTCGCCGACGCTCTCAGTGGCTCTCGTCGACGGTACCCCTCGTTGCTGGCATCGACCGTTCGCCGCTTCGCACCAATCTGAAGTCATTTCTGAACCCCGATAGGTTTTGGTATTCGGCGCACATATTTCACCTATGTGCTCTCTTCACCGGATTTTGAATGGTAAGATTCTGTAGGTTTTCCGGTGACAGTCTCGTTTACCTCCCGTGAGACCGAACCGGGTATCGAGATACAGGACCCGCTAGAACGCCGCACGTGTACGCTCTATACACCGGAGACGGTATCGCTACTCCGGGCCGACTCCGATTCATTCGTCTTTCCGGTGGACGAGGCAGTGACGATATCGACCGAGAAGCTAACCCTCCCGACGCCAGCAGGCGTGTACGTCCACGACGAAACCGGTGAGATGGTGTCCGATCTCGAGAGTATCGGATTCGAGGAGTTTCCGGAGGGAACGTACTACCTGGAACTCGGGACGCCGATAAAACTCTACGTACGGGTAGACGCGTCGCTCGTCGTCACGTCGTCGTTCGACCACGTCGCGTTCGAGTTCGGAACCGAAACGACGGTGACAGTCGGTGGCCGGTCGTCGGTGAGACGACCGGCGGGGGCGGTGACGACGACGGAGGATCCGGTGGACGTGATGGCGGCCGTCTCGGCGTTCGGGTCGGCGCTGAAGACGACGAGTCCCGAACGCTCGTTCCCGACGCTCCGCGGCCATCCCCCCACCATCGAGTTCGGCGACGAACTCCAAGTCCCCGACGAACTACTGCCCCCCAAAACTGGCGTCAGAATCGAACTTCCGCCCGACTACGAACACATCTTCCCCGCCACCCCACTCGCGTACTACCTCGGCGCGACGCTCGTACCCGGAAACACCCCACGAATCGTCGCCGACGAGTTCGAACACCCCCTTCGAACCGCGTGTGGCTTCGAGGGCGAAGTCGAGCGCGTGCTGAAACAGACGTTCCTCCTCGACTGCGTGACCCGAACCGAGGGACTGTATCCGGTCGAGCTCCACGAACGAACGCAGCTCGAATCGAGGGTCGACCTGGATTTCGCAGCACTCTACCACGCCCCGCTCTCCGAGCAATTGCGAGCCTATCTCGACGTTCCCTACGCGGTCGTCGAGACGTTCGTTCCGGACTGGCAGTTAACGACCCACGTAGAGCCGACACCGGAGAACGTCGAGATGCTCCTGTTCCTCGTGGACGACCTCGCCGTCGTTCGGACACCACGGACACAGGAGGTGTCCGTATCCGCGATGCGGCCGCCCGCAGTCGACGAGTTCGTCAGAGGCGGTGACTCGACCCGGAGTATAGCCGAAAGCCCCACCAGTCCGCAGTCACTCGTCGAGCCGGAGACCACGGATTCGCTCGAACAGGTGTGGGTGGGAGAGGAGACGCCGGTCGGAGCGAGCAAGGCCACCACGACTGCGTTTCAGAACCGACTGGAACGGACACCGACGACGGGTGACGTCGACATCACCGTCGTCTGCAACGACCAGCAGATGGACGAAGAGCGGAGCATCGCAGACGAAGTGTACGGTTCGCGCGAGAAGTTGCCCTTCGACGTCACGGTTCACAACGAACTGACGGTCGAGGAACTGCGCGACGTGCTCGAATCGGAAACGCAGTTTCTCCACTTCATCGGCCACATCGACGAGCACGGGTTCGAATGTGTCGACGAAATGCTCGACGCCAACGAACTCGACTCGGTCGGCGTCGAGGCGTTCTTCCTCAACGCCTGTCAGTCGTACGACCAGGGGATGGCGCTCATCGAGGGGGTGCGGTCGGTGGCGTCGTCACCCTGAACGACGTCATAAACAGCGGTGCGGTTCGCGTGGGCAAGACCATGGTCCGTCTCCTCAATCGAGGATTCCCGCTCTGGGCGGCGTTGGACATCGCCCGCGACCGGAGCATCATCGGCGGCCAGTACATCGTCGTCGGTGACAGTAACGTAAACGTGGTTCAGACGGAGAGCGTGTTCCCCATGATATTCGAAATCGAACCGAACGGGGACGAGTACGAACTGACAATAATTACGTATGCCTCGGGTGATACGGGGATCGGTGGCCTCGTCACACCACGACTTTCGGAGGAAAGACGGTCGTATCTCGCCTCCGGTGTCTTGACGACGCAGTCGCTCACGAAAGAAGAACTCGAACGACATCTCGCTTTAGAAGACGTTCCGATCCGAACGAATGGACAGCTCAAGTGGAGTTATTCCGTCGACGTCGACGAACTGTAATTTTCAGGGACCAGTAGTTCCAGCCAGATAGGCTCCAGCGACGCTGCCCGCCTGTGAGAGCAACAGGACGATGGTGAACAGCACGCCGATCATTCGTGGGTTCGCTTCGAGGTACGTGCCGAGGTCGTTTTCTATCATCACATTCTTGTATTTCTACCATATATATTAAGTTTATATTTTATTTCTATATGTTTCAAGAATTTACTATATTATTTACAATATTGTTTATTAAACAATATGATGCAGTGAGGAAGAGGGCCCCCGTATCGAGCGACGACGTTATTATCTGTCGATACGAAACGTGTTCGTGGTCTTCGTAACTCGCGGACTGAGGGACGCGCTTCTCGAACTGGCCGCAGACGCCGAGCCGGAGAAGGTGACGATTTCGCTCGCTGTCACACCTGCTGGCGACTTGCGCGGGGCCGACGACCTCCCGGGAGAGACGCCCGTGTTCACGCACTTCTACCCGCCGGATACGGGTGGGTCCGTTACCGCAGTCTTCGGAATGGACCTCTCCATTCCCGCCGGGCAATCGCAAGGACGGTTCGTCTCACACCCGCAGGGAGACCTGGAGGTATCCCGCACGGACGACTTGCGCGAGGTGATGCTGGTCGCAATTCCACCGTGGCGTTCCGACTCTATCGCCGCGTTCGACAGGACGGGGCGAAAACAGCAGTTCGTCGTTCTCGACGCAGAACCACCCGCAGAGCTACTCTAAGTAGCCCAGTTCGCGTAGTTGGTCAGTGATTTCGCCGAACTCCGATTCCGTCAACCGTCCTTCTTTCTGGTGTTGGATGACGATGCTCCGCAAGAGGAACCGAACGAGGTCGCTGGTGCTGGAAAAACTCGTTCCTTCGATCGTTTCGTCGACGCGGTCGGCGAGGTCTTTCGGAATCGAAACCGTAGTGTACTCCGTCATGGTGGGGGGTTCGTCGTCCTGCCGGTTATCGTTTACGTCACTCGAACGGAACAGAAACGGCGGGACGAACGATTCGATATCGGTGCGACGTACGCAGAGAGAGTCGTGGAGAAAAGCGACCTACAATCGTCTCGGGAAGCGAGCGACCCGAACCCGACCGTTCGAACGTGCCGTCCTACTCAATGAGGTCTTCGAACTCCGGCAGTACGTCGTCGTCAGCATCGTCTTCGTCATTGTCGTCTGCACGTTCGTCGTCCCCGCGTTCGTCGGCGTCGTCCTCGTCGGGGGTTTCGTTGTCGGCCACGTTCTCGGAGTCATCCTCTTCGTCTTCTAGCACCTCGACTTCGAGGACGGTGAGTGGAATGTTCTCCAGTCGTTGGCCGATCTCTTTCCGTGCGATGCGCGAGGCGTGTTCCTCTCGTTCGACGTTGAACACTGTCATCTCCAGTTCGAGTGCAACGAGTGCTTCGTCGGCGGCGATGAACGCTGGTGGGAGTTCCTCGCCGGATGGAGAGGTGCGCTCGCCCATGCTGATCTCGACGTAGTTCAGATCCGGGTTCAGCAACTCGCCAGTCTTGGAGATGGCGATTCGCACCGCCTCGTCCGGCGTCTGAACGTCGTACACCGGAATCGCGGCTTCCACGACAACTCTGCAGTTCATGATCCCACAGACAATTAGACAGCCAGCGGTATGAATTTTCGCCCATCACAACATTCGTGACAGGTCACACTCCGACGATGTGAGTGGCGTACCTTGCCTGCACGAAATCGTCGCCCCCCTCCGAGCGCGGTAGTGCAGCGAGAACGACGTCGCTGACGTCGTTCGTGAGAACTGGCGACGGGTACTCGCCGGGACAGAAGAATCGAAAGACTTGCTCTCCCACGTTTCCTCTTCCGGAGCGATGGAAACCGGTTCGATTCCCGTCGCCGACCTGCCGGGTGGGTTCGACCTCCAGTCGACCGTCGAGAGCGGTCAGAGCTACCTCTGGCGGCGCGAGGACGGTCGGATGTACGAGTCGGCTCACGCCTACGGTGGGTCTGCGTGGTACTACACCGTCGTCGACGGTGAGGTCGTTCGCGCCCGCCAGCAGGACGGGCGACTGGAGTGGGAGGCGACGACGGACGCCGAACCCCTGCTCGTCTCCATGCTCCGTCTCGACGACGACCTGGATGCCATCGTCGACGCGTCTCCGGACGACCCACTGGTCGAAGCGGCGTACGAGAAATATCGCGGAATGCGTATCGTCCGCGACCCGTTTTTCCCGTGTCTGGTCTCGTTCATCTGCTCGGCCCAGATGCGCGTCAGCCGAATCTACGGCATGCAGACCGCGTTGGCCCGGGAGTTCGGCGACCATGTCGAGTTCGACGGGAAGACCTACTACGACTTTCCGACCCCGGAGCAGTTGGCGGCGGCGACGGAAGCCGACCTGCGCGACCTGAACCTCGGCTATCGTGCGCCGTACGTCGAACAGACCGCAGAACTCGTCGCGTCGGGTGAAGCGTCTCCCGACGACGTACGAGGAAAATCCTACGAGGACGCCCGCGAGGCCATGAAGGTGTTCGTCGGCGTCGGCGACAAAGTCGCAGATTGTGTCCTGTTGTTCTCGCTCGGCTACCTGCAGGCAGTCCCACTGGATACGTGGATTCGGAGTGCCATCGAAGATCACTATCCACACTGCGAGCGAGGGTCGTACAGGGAGACCTCACGGGCGATTCGAGCGCAGTTCGGCGACGAGTACGCCGGCTACGCCCAGACGTACGTGTTTCACTACCTGCGAAGCTGACGGGACGGGCGACGTCGACTTCCGAACGGTCACGACAGCCCCGACGATTTTGTGCCTCGGATTCGAACGACCGGACATGGCGAACCGAACTCGCGCACACGTCTTCGTCTCCGGAAGAGTGCAGGGCGTCTACTACCGGGCCAACACCCGAGACACTGCCCGGGAAAAGGGCGTCGATGGCTGGGTACAGAACCTCTCGGACGGGCGCGTCGAAGCCGTCTTCGAAGGACCGGAGGACGCAGTCGAGGCGATGGTCGAGTGGTGTCACACGGGAAGTCCCGCCGCCGACGTAACGGACGTGGAGGTCGAATACAGAGACCCCGAGGGCGAGGACGGGTTCCGAATACGACGGTAGTACGGTCGTACGGAAACCGCGACAGCGATTCACGCTCGTCGGACGCGAACGAATGCTTTTAAGCCCCGCAACCGGAAACAGTTCGATATGGCAATCAAACCCGACTACGTCAAGAAGACGGGAACCATCCTGTTGGAACGATATCCGGACGCCTTCACGAAGGACTTCGACCAGAACAAAGAGAGCGTCGAGAAACTGACCAACATCGACTCGAAAGGCGTCCGCAATCGCATCGCTGGCTACGTCACCCGGAAGAAAGAGTAATTCTCGGAGAGGCGACTTCGTCGATGTCCGTCACTGCTGACCAGAGGCATCGAGGGGCGTTTTTCCATCCCGCTTTCCTGCGGGGACCAGACGGGGAACCGACAGGGACATCGCACTCTCGGCAAACACCGACTCCGTCGAAAGCTACTTGCGCACCCTGTTGTTACCCAATCGCACAATGAGTACCAACGTCGGAATCCTCGGCGGCACGGGGGCGGTCGGACAGCGATTCATTCAACTGCTAGACGGCCATCCCGAGTTCGAACTGGCCGCCATCACGGCGAGCGACGAGAGCGCGGGCGAGCAGTACCGCGAGGCGGCCAAGTGGCGCATCGACTCACCGATTCCGGAGTCGGTCGGTGACATCACGGTTCGTGCGACCGACCCCGGCGACGTACCGGACGACGTGGACATCCTCTTCTCGTCGCTTCCCTCGGGCGTCGCCGCGGAGGTCGAACCGGAGTTCACCGAGGCGGGCTACGTCGTCTCCTCGAACTCCTCGAACGCCCGGATGGCAGACGACGTACCACTCGTCATCCCGGAGGTCAACGCAGACCACCTGGACCTCATCGAAGTCCAGCGAGACGAACGCGGGTGGGACGGTGCACTCGTGAAGAACCCGAACTGTTCGACCATCACGATGGTTCCCACGCTCGCCGCGCTCGACCGATTCGGACTGAACCGCGTCCACGTCGCCACGCTGCAGGCCGTCTCGGGTGCCGGCTACTCTGGCGTCACGTCGATGGAAATCATCGACAACGTCATCCCGCACATCGGCGGCGAGGAGTCGAAGATGGAGACCGAATCGAAGAAGCTCCTCGGTTCGTTCGACGGGAACGAAATCGACCACCACGACGTAGAGGTGTCGGCCTCGTGCAATCGAGTACCGACGCTCGACGGCCATCTGGAGAACGTCTGGGCCGAAACTGCGACGGAACTCACCGTCGAAGACGCCCGTGATGCGTTCCGTGACGCCCCGACGCTCGAACTCCCGAGCGCGCCCGACCCACTCGTCGAGGTGTTCGAGAACGAAGACCGCCCGCAACCGCGACTCGACCGCACCCTCGGCGGCGGGATGCAGGTCGCAGTCGGCGGGGTCCAGGCGTCACCTGCCGGTATCCAGTACAACTGTCTCGCCCACAACACGATTCGAGGGGCCGCCGGAGCGAGCATCCTGAACGGCGAACTGCTGGTACGGGAGGGGTGGGTCTGACGGCGACGGAGTAGAAAGCATATATGTCTACACAGTATCATCCGAACTGGAGGTTCGAAACAGATGAAACGAACACTCAAAATTCTCCTGCTCGTCTCGGTGCTGGCCATCGTATACCGCCTTCGCAGCGGTAGAGACGCCGACTACTGACCCGCGACTCGAATCGACGACTGACCGACTCGCCGACTCCCCCCACGTCGAAGACCGCATGTGCGGCCTCTCGACGGCCGGTCGTTTTCACGCACGTTGCCCGTCAGGATACCGAGTAGCGAAGCAACACGCCGTCGTCGATTTGTTCGACAGCCGCCAGTTCGAGCGTCGGAAACGACGCCTCGTCGACGAACCCATCGCCGTCGGCGAGTGTCGGTGCGTCGCGCCCGCCGACGACGAGCGACCCGACGTAGAGGCGAAGTTCGTCCACGAGCTCGTCGGCGAACAGCGAGAAGATGAGCTCGCCACCGCCTTCGATCATCACCTGTTCGACGCCGCGCGATTCGAGTTCGGTGAAGGCGTCTTCGAGCGAGACGCGGTCCGTGCCCGCGACGACGACGGTGGCCCCTGCTGCTTCGAGTGCTCTCACGTTCCCGTCGGGAGCGGCCTCGGTGACGAAAACGAGCGTGTCCGCCCGGTCGTCTAACACCTTGGCGTCGACGGGTGTTCGACCACGGGAGTCGACGACGATGCGAATCGGATTGGGTCCACCGTCAGCGGTGAGCGAGGGGCCGTCTGCGAGCACCGTCCCGACGCCGACGACGATAGCGTCGCTTTCGACCCGCAGGTCGTCCACCCGTTCGAAGTCGTCCGGGCCACTGATGTCGATTTGCTCTCGCCGCCGCGAGGAGAGTTTGCCGTCGGCGCTCGTCGCGGCGTTGACGACGACGTGCATGCGTGCCGGTATGCGCTCTCCGTGAAAACCGCTTTCGGTGCTATCAGGAACTTTATACGCCTGCCCCCAGAGGAAACGGACGATGGTTTCCCGGAACGTCTACCGCTCACTTTTCGCCGTCCTGTTTCTCCTCTGCTCGGCGTCGGTCGGGTACGCGTACGCCACGTCCCCAGTTCGAGACGCGGTCAGCGGGTACCACGACCAGGCCGACCTCCCCCACGAACGACGCACACCCGTCGCACCACCCAGTCCGAACGTCACCGTCGTCGCGGGGCACGGAATGGACGGCGACCAGTCTGCGCTCGTCGCGTTCGGACCGACGGGGCGACTGCTGTACCACGACGCCACCTACACCGGTTACTTCGACGTCGACCCGGTGCCGTCGGAGTCGACGACCGTCGAGTACGTCGCGGAGATGCCGCTGACTGGCCCGCGAGCGAAGGCGTGTGACGGAAAGTGTACCGTCTCGTTCGTCGAACGGGTGAACCTCACAACGGGTGAGAAAACGCGGGTATTCTCGCGCGTCATCCCACAGGACAGAGGCGCGAACTGGCACGACGTGGACAGAATCGACGACGACCACCTCCTCGTCGGCGATATCCATCAGGACCAGGTGTACGTCGTCGACACGACCACCAACATCACAACATGG
Organism: Haladaptatus ordinarius; assembly: GCF_054177595.1. NCBI lineage: Archaea > Methanobacteriati > Methanobacteriota > Halobacteria > Halobacteriales > Haladaptataceae > Haladaptatus > Haladaptatus ordinarius. Next base: position 21,051 of record NZ_JBPEHH010000034.1, read on the forward strand.
CGCTGGGACGCACAGGACGATTTCCCCATCACCGAAGGCGGCCCGTATCCGGTCGACTGGGCGCACCTGAACGACGTCGAACGCCTGCCGGATGGGCGCTACATGACGAGTCTGCGCAACCAGGACCAGGTCGTCTTCTTGAACGAGAGCGGGATGATGGACTCGTGGACGCTCGGCGCAGAGGACGACTACAGCGTGCTGTATGAACAGCACAACCCGGACTACATTCCGCGTGAAAACGGTGGCCCGTCCGTGGTCGTCGCCGATTCGCTGAACGACCGCGTGTTGGAGTACCAGCGCGTCGATGGCGAGTGGCGACAGTCGTGGGTGTGGAACGACTCGGAGATGGTCTGGCCCCGCGACGCGGACCGACTCCCGAACGGCCACACGCTCGTCGCCGACACCAACGCGAACCGCGTGGTGGAGGTGAACCGGCAGGGTCAGGCCATCTGGGAGATTCCCGTCTACTCTCCCTACGAGGTGGAACGACTGGGAACCGGTGACGAAAGTACGAGGGGACCGAGCGCGAAGCAGGCGAATGTCCAGTCGTTGACCGCCAGCATCGACGAACGCGGCGTCTACGAACGACTGGCGCACGCGCTCTTTTCCAGGAAGACCGTGAGTAGCCTCTGGTTCGTCTTCCCGATGTGGGCCGGACTCGGCGAACTCCTCGCGGCAGTCATCGCCTCGCTGACACTCCTCGCCTGGGTCGTCTTCGAACTGCGTGCGGTGAACCTCCGGATCGAGACGCGCGTTCCGATTCGAGTCTCTCGGGAAACGAGCGACGACGAACACTTTTAATCCATCCCGACCCAACTTCGAGTGATGAACGTAGACGACTATGCCGAGGCGCTTGCCTCCGACCTCGGTGTCGACAAAGAGGAGGTCAAAGCAGACCTGCAGAACCTCGTCGAGTACAGCGTTCCGATAGACGAAGCCAAACAGAGCCTTCGACGGAAGTACGGCGGTACCAGCGGTCAGAGCGCAGAACCGTCGACCGTCGAGGTCGCCGACGTGACACCCGACATGGGCAACGTCACCGTCACCGCGAAGGTGCTCACGGTCGGTAAACGCTCGATTCGGTACCAGGGTAACGAACAGGTAATCTTCGAGGGTGAACTCGCCGACGAGACGGGGAAGATATCCTACACCGCATGGAACGATTTCAGTCTCGCACCGGGTCAGGTCATCACCGCCGGGAACGCGAACGTCCGCGAGTGGGAAGGTAACCCGGAGCTCAACCTCGGAGAGAGCACGAACGTGGCCCGCGAGGAGACCGACATCGACGTTCCGTACGAGGTCGGCGGTGATTCGACGCTCGCGGCGGTCGAACCCGGCGACAGAGGAGTCGCGCTCGAACTGACAGTTCTCGAAGTCGAGGAGAAGGTCATCGACGGACGAGACGGCGAGACGACCATCAAAAGCGGCGTTGTCGCCGACGAGTCGGCCCGCCTTCCGTTCACCGACTGGGAAACGCGTGCCGAACTGACCGAGGGAGCGACGATACGCGCCGAGAACGTCTACGTCCGCGAGTTTCGGGGCGTTCCATCCATCAACTTCTCGGAGTTCACGACCGTCGAACCCCTCGACAGAGACGTGGACGTCCAGGACACGGCGACCAAGATGACGGTGCGAGAGGCCGTCGAGACGGGCGGTGCTTTCGACGTGGAGGTGGTCGGCAACGTCGTCTCGGTTCGGGACGGGTCGGGACTCATCCAGCGCTGTCCCCAGTGTGGCCGCGTCATCCAGAAAGGCCAGTGTCGAAGCCACGGGCAGGTCGATGGAGAGGACGACCTGCGCGTGAAAGCCATCGTCGACGACGGAACCGGCACCGTCACCGCGATTCTCGACGACGAACTCACCGCAGCGGTGTACGGCGGTGGGCTCGACGAGGCTCGCCAGCAGGCACGCGACGCGATGGACCAGGAAGTCGTCGCCGACACGATTCGGGACACCGTCGTCGGCCGCGAGTTCCGGGTCCGGGGTAACCTCTCGGTGGACGACTACGGCGCGAATCTCGAAGCGACCGAGTTCACCGAAACTGACGAGGACCCGACGGACCGTGCGAAAGCCCTCCTCTCGGAGGTGGACGCATGAGTTCGCAGGGCGGCGTGGGTCGTCGCGAAGTCGCGTGGCGCATCTTCGCCGCGGAGTACGACGGCGCAGACCTCGAACACTCGGACAGCGACGAAGAGCGCGCACCGAACTACGTCGTCACGCCGACCGGCGCACGAATCAACCGCCTGTTCGTCGTGGGCGTGCTGACCGAAATCGAGCAGGTGGGCGACGACGTGCTCCGCGCCCGAATCGTCGACCCGACCGGCGGGTTCGTCGTCTACGCTGGACAGTATCAACCGGATGCGCTGGCGTTTCTCGAGCGTGCCGACCCGCCGATGTTCGTCGCGGTGACGGGGAAAGCACGGGCCTTCCAGCCGGAGGATTCGGACCTGGTGTACACCTCCATCCGTCCCGAGAGCATCAACGCGGTCGACGCCGAGACGCGCGACCGATGGACCGTACAGACCGCGAAACAGACCCTCTCTCGCGTGCGAACGTTCGCCCAGGCGCTCGACACCGGCGAGCGAGGCGACCGTCTCCAGCAGGTGCTCGAAGCGAACGACGTCGACACCGGACTCGCGGCGGGCATTCCTCTGGCGCTGGACCACTACCACACGAACACGCCGTACCTCGCCGCGGTTCGTGACGTTGCACTCGACGCGGCCCGTGTCGTCGCCGGTGAACGGGACGAAGTCGGGCCACTCGACGTGGAACCGGACGAAGCGGGCGAGGCGACCATCGACTACGAAAGAACGCTCGAAACCGCCGGAGTGGACCCGTCGGCTGTCGAGGGAGAATCACCCTCGACGTCTGTATCGAACGAGACGGCTTCGGACACCGAACCGGAAACGACGTCCGAAACCGAACAACCCGCATCCGAACCAGCAGCCGAAACCGCACCCGACTCCGGACCGGAGGCGACGACACCTCCCGCAGCGGCCCGCGAACCCGAGCGAGAAGGCGAGCCTGACGAAATCGAGGCGGAAGCGGCCGACGCAAGCGACGAACTGGGTGATTTCGACGCCGAAGCGTCCGGAGACGAACTCGGCGATTTCGACCCGGGAGCGTCGGACGCCGAGTCGACCGACGAACTCGACGATTTCGATGCGAACGAATCTGACGCCGGGGCGATTGACGAGGACGCGGGGGACTTCGACAGCGACCCGTCGGGTGAAGACGTAAGCGGTGAGATGTACGAGTTCGAAGAGGGCGAACGCGAGCGAATCGAAGAGGAGTTCGGCACCGAATTTTCGACCGGGTCGGAAGTCGATTCGGCGGGCGAAGTGGACATCGATACGCCCGAACCGGAATCGGGAACGGACGAGCCAGCCCCGGACCAGACGGCCAGCCCCGAATCGGAAACGACCCCTGCTACCGAGTCGGAAGTCGCCTCGGAACCAGCGCCAGCGTCCGAACCATCGTCGGAACCCGAATCCGAAAACGAGGACGAAGATGCTGGCAAGGGCGTTCCGGAGAACCTGGAGAACGCGGTGATGGAGAAGATGCAGGAGCTAAACGGCGGCGACGGTGTGGAGCGCGACCGCCTGTTGGCCGCGATGGTGGACTCTTACGACGTGACGCCAGAAGCGGTCGAGGACGCATTACAGGACGCGCTGATGGCCGGACGGTGTTACGAGTCCGGTGAGGACACCTTGAAGCCCATCTGATGGCACTGGTCGAACCGATTCCCGGCGAACCCGCCGCGACCGCGACCCTCGGGGACGAGCGAGCGCTGGTCGTGGCCGACTACCACGCCGGAATCGAGGACGCCCTCCGCTACGAGCAGGGAATCAACCTCGACAGTCGTGCCAGCGAGCGCCGCGAGCAGATTCACTCGCTGGTCGACCGCACCGACCCCGACCGCGTCGTCTTCCTGGGTGACCTGATGCAGTCTATCGCCGGACCGGGTGGCGCAGAGCGCGGCGAAATCGAAGTCTTGCTCGAAGCCATCGACGTCCCGGTGACGCTCGTGAAGGGCAATCACGACGGCGACATCGAATCGTGGGTCGAGTGCGACGTGACGTCGGGTGACGGTGTGCGACTGGGGGACGTGGGATTCGTCCACGGACACACGTGGCCCGCTCGGGAGGTGCTCTCGGCGGACGTAATCTGCGTCGGTCACGAACACCCCTGCGTCCGACTGGAGGATACGGTCGGCGGAAGTCGAATCGAGCGCGTCTGGTTACGCGGGGGACTGAACCCCGACCCGTTCGAGGAGCGGGCGGGCGAGGAGTTGGCCGTCGACGGCGAACTGGTCGTCTTTCCCGCGTTCAACGACCTCACAGGTGGAACGTGGGTGAACGTCGACCGCCAGGGGTTTCTCGCGCCCTTCTTACCCGAAGGACTCTCGGACGGAGAGGTGTACTTGCTCGATGGCGCTCGGTTGGGCCGGTACGAGAGGATTTGAAGGCGCTGTCGAAACCCGACTGATTAGCCACTATCTGTGGTGAAATATCCGTTAGGTGATTGTGCTTATCGACCACGCCCGGAAACAAATCCGCCGACTGTCAGTACAGTTCCACCGACCAGAAGAAGACCATTGACCTATTCTGGAGCAAGCCGAAAGCTCTCGAAAACGTAGCCGAGAAGGGACAACTGGATACCCAAAAGCATCTCTTTGATTCCGCCAAGTGAGAGTTCCATTGCGATAGTATAGACCAGTCTCGTAAGTACACGCCGGTCGATGGTTCGTCTGAACGAAGTGAAGGAGTCGGTTGGGGAGACTCGTGGCTTGGCGGTGCGGTTGCTGTGCCGGGTGGGGCTGAAAGGGGCCGCGAGCTGGACGAAACACGACCCCGTAAGCACCGCAAAGCGAGCGACCATCGGAAGCAAGCCGAGGAGCAGAGTGGGGCGCGCGAGTCCAGCACGTGGGGGTTTTCGAGGACAACTCCGCCGCGGAAACTCGGTTCCCTCGTAGAGAAAATGATACGCTCGTATTCAAGTCCAAATTTCCATCCGAATTCCCGTCCACCCGCGAGGGCAACGGACTTAATTCGCTCGAACCCCTATCCGGAAATCACGATGCAGAACAGGCAGGCCGCGAATTCTGCGGCCTTCGCGCGACTCGGCAGCGAGGTTCGGTCGGCGCTCTCGGAACGAGGGTTCAAGACGCCCACCGAACCGCAAAAGCGCGCGATTCCACCGCTCGCGGAGGGAAATCACGGACTCGTCATCGCGCCGACGGGGACTGGCAAGACCGAGACGGCGATGCTGCCCGTCTTCGATTCGATAGCGCAGGCAGAGCCCCGATTCGGATTCTCCGCACTCTACATCACCCCCCTCCGAACCCTGAACCGCGATATGCGCCAGCGACTGGAGTGGTGGGGCCAGACGCTCGACGTTCGAATCGACGTTCGCCACGGGGACACGACGGATTACCAGCGCCAGAAACAGGCGAACGACCCGCCGGACGTGCTGGTGACGACCCCCGAGACCCTGCAAGCGATGCTCACCGGGTCGAAGTTGCGGACCGCGCTGGAGGACGTACGCCACGTCGTCGTAGACGAGGTCCACGAACTCGCCAGCGCGAAACGCGGGGCGCAGTTGACCATCGGACTGGAACGCCTGCAGGAACTCGCTGGCGAATTCCAGCGAATCGGCCTCTCGGCGACGGTCGGCGACCCCGAGGAAGTCGGGAAATTCCTCACAGGAAATCGGGGCTGTGAGATAATCGAGGTGGACGTAGGGAGCAAGGTCGATTTTCGCGTCCACGAACCCGACATCGGAGACGACGACGAACGACTGGCGAGGAAGCTGATGACGAATCCGGACATCGCCAGCCACGTGCGAGCGATTCGGGACATCGTAGACGATCACGATTCGACGCTCATCTTCGTCAACACGCGCCAGACCGCAGAAGCACTGGGGTCGCGCTTTCTCGAACTCGGCACGAACATCGGCGTCCATCACGGCAGTCTCTCGAAGGAAGCCCGAATCGACGTGGAAGACCGATTCAAGGCGGGCGAACTCGATGCCCTGCTCTGTACCTCCTCGATGGAACTGGGCATCGACGTGGGGCGAATCGACCACGTCGTGCAGTACCAGAGCCCCCGAGAGGTCGCGCGCCTGCTCCAGCGCGTGGGCCGCGCGGGCCACCGGATGGACGAGGTGTCGGAGGGAACCATCGTCACCTCGCATCCCGACGACGCGCTGGAGGCGATGGCTATCGCCCGGCGTGCGACCGAGGGCGACGTCGAACCGGCACATATCCACCACGCGAGTCTCGACACGGTGGCGAACCAGATAGTCGGCCTGGTCATGGACTTCGGCGAAATCGACGCCCGGCGAGCGTACGAAATCGTCACTCGCGCATATCCCTTCCGCGACCTCGGAGAAGAGGAGTTCAAGGGTGTCGTTCGGGAACTCAAAGGGAATCGATTGGTCTGGCTGGACGAGGAGGAAGACCGAATCGAGAAATCGAGCAAGACGTGGCAGTACTTCTACGCCAATCTCTCGATGATTCCCGACGAGGAGACCTACACCGTCTACGACGTGGCGAGTGGGTCGCAGGTCGGGTCGCTGGACGAGCGATTCGTCGTTAACTTCGCGGAACCCGGCGAGGTGTTCATCCAGCGTGGCGAGATGTGGCGCATCGCGGAGATAGACGACGAGGAGAGTCGCGTCAACGTCTCTCCCATCGAAGACCCCGGCGGCGAGGTTCCCTCGTGGGTCGGCGAGGAGATTCCGGTCCCGTTCGAGGTCGCTCAGGAGGTCGGCGAGATGCGCGCCGTCGCCGGACCGCAGTTCAAACGCGGGGCACCCCGCGAGGGCGTGGCCCGCGAGTTCACGAGCCGCTATCCGACAGACCAGCACACCGCCGAGTCGGCGCTCGAACAGGTCGACCGACAGGCCGAAGTCGAGACCCCGATTCCGACGAGCGACCGAATCGTCGTGGAGTCTGCCCCCCAGAAGATAGTCGTCAACGCCTGCTTCGGCCACAAGGTGAACGAGACGCTCGGACGGATGCTCTCGTCGCTCGTCGGCCAGCGTACGGGGTCATCGGTCGGCATGGAGGTCGACCCCTACCGAATCGAACTGGACGTTCCGGCGAACGTCGACGGCCGAACGGTCATCGAGGTGCTGGAGACGACTGACCCCGAACACGTCGGCCCACTCATCGAACTCTCGCTGAAACGCTCGGATACGCTCAAATTCACGCTGGCGCAGGTAGCCGCCAAGTTCGGCGCGCTCAATCGCTGGGAGGGCCGAGGGCAGGTGTCGATGGGGCGATTGCTGGGCGCGCTGGAGGACACGCCGATGTACGACGAAGCGGTCCGAGAGGTGTTTCACGACGACCTCGCTGTCGAGCAAGCAGAAGCCGTTCTACACCGGATTCGGTCGGGCGACGTCGACGTCGTCTCGACCGGTGGACGAACGCCGGTCGGAAGCGGAGGCCGCTCCTCGGGGCGGGAACTGCTCGCTCCCGAGAACGCAGACGCCAGCGTCATCCAGACGGTCAGAGAGCGAATCGAGAACGACCGGACCATCCTGTTTTGTCTACACTGTCAGGACTGGAAGCGGAAGACGAAGGTAAAACGCGTCGCCGACCAACCCACCTGTCCCGAGTGCGGTTCGACGCGCATCGCCGCCCTCAACCCGTGGGCCGACGAGGTGGTGAAAGCGGTCAAGGCGAACGAGCGAGACGACGAACAGGAGAAGATGACCGAACGCGCGTACAAGGCCGCGAACCTCGTCCAGAGCCACGGGAAACGGGCGGTCGTCGCGCTGGCGGCACGCGGCGTCGGCCCGCAGAACGCCGCCCGAATCATCGCCAAACTCCGAGAGGACGAAGATGACTTCTACCGCGACATCCTCGCCCGCGAACGAGAGTACGCCCGGACGCAGGCGTTCTGGGACTAAGCCCGGTCGGCAGTGTGCTTTCGGCTGGCGAACGACTCACGACTCTGACCGTCTTCCACCCGGGGAACAGGAGGAAGACGACGACATCGACCAGCACGAGGTCGATAGTCGGCAGGCCGGGATAGCCCGGAGCGGAGAGCGAGCTCGCGGGAAGTCGTCTGGAAAAGACGGGTCGATTACACGCTGATGATACACACCGTTCCGGTACGGGATAATCCTTTACCCTGCCTGGAGTGTACGTCAGAACAGGTGAAGAGGATTAGCTGGGATACGATTCACGAGCGACTGCCGACACAGCGGTCGCTCTCGCTCTCGCTCCGGGTACTCGTGACAGTCGTCCTGTTCTTGTTCGCGATACGACTGCTGCGGTCTTCGACCGACGCGCTCGCACCCCTTCTCTCACGGATTCTTCGACAGGTGGTCGTCGGCGACTGGTCGGCACTCGGCATCAGTTGGCTCGCCTCGTACGTGCTGGCGAACGGCACCATCGTCGCAGCGCTCGCGCTCTCGCTGTTCGATTCTGACCTCATCGCTCCGTCGCAGTTGTTCTTGATGATAGTCGGCTCTCGACTCGGCGCTGCTGCAATCGTCGTCCTCATCGGGGCGTTCGACTACGCTCACGACGAAATCGACTCGCTCCGGGAGTCGGTGAGCCTGGGACTACTCACGTTCCTCCTCACACATACGATATACCTCCCGGTGTTAGTGCTGGGATACGTCGCGATTCCGTGGGTTCTCCCGTCGGTGCTGGAACGAACCGGCGTTCGACCGGAGACGGAGATTCCGGACGCGTTCTCGACGGTCGCCGAGCGAACGATCGAGTCGGTCGGAGCCGAGGTGGCGTTCGTAGCGGCAATCGGCGCGATTTTCCTGAGCATGCGACTGTTCGACAGCATCCTGAAACAGGTCGATATACAACGACTCCGAGGGCGGTATCTCTCCCGCCTGAACAACAAATGGATATCGTTCGGTCTCGGGCTCCTCGTCACCGGCCTCACGACGAGCGTCGCGTTCTCGCTCGGTGTGGTCGTACCGCTCTACAACCGAGGACACGTCAAACGAAACGAAATTATCCCGTACGTCCTGGGTGCGAACATCGGAACGCTGGTGGATACGCTCGTCGTGGCCGTCGCCCTCGGTACGACCGTCGGCGTGATGACGGTCGTCCTGCTGTTGGCCCTCGGACTGCTCGTGACGATGTTGGCGTTGCTACTGTATCTGCCGTACACCCGGTTCGTCGACGGCGTGCAGAACGAAATCGTCGGGACCGTCGCCTACTTCGTCGGGTTTCTCGTCTCGTTGCTGCTCGTCCCGCTGTTGCTCGTCGTCCTCCGGTGAGTGCTCTGGGACGACGGTCGGTCGCCACGACGATGTCTGTCCGATAGCTCCGTTCGACGCTCGTTTGCGCTCGTGGACTGACAATCGTTAAGCCACCCCGTGCGAGAAAATCACTATGACGCTTCTCCTGACGGGGTACGAACCGTTCGGCGACTACGACGAAAATCCCAGCGAACGGGTGGCACGCGAACTCGACGGCGAGCAAATCGCGGGACAAGACGTCTCGGGCCACGTCCTCCCGGTGGAGTTCGAGCGAACCGCAACCGAGATGCAGTCGCTCGTAGAATCCCACGACCCCGTCGCTATCGTCGCCACCGGCCTCGCGGCGGGACGGGCGGGAATCAGCGTCGAGCGAGTCGGTATCAACGTCGACGACTGCGGGAGCACCCCGGATAACGCGGGTGCAGAACCACGAAACGAGCGCATCCTCGCCGACGCTGACGCCGGCTACTTCGCCACGCTTCCCATCGGCGCGGTCGTCGAGACCCTGCTCGAAGACGGGATTCCCGCTCACGTCTCGAACACCGCCGGAACGCACCTCTGTAACAACGTCCTCTACTCGACGCGGGCGTATCTGGAACGCGATAATCGTGAAATTCCGATGGGGTTTGTCCACCTCCCCTGCACGCCCGCGCAGGCCGCCCGGCAGGCGCACGAGGGAGACGGAACCAGCGGTGGGTCTGTGAACCCCGGTGTGCCACTCTCGATGCAGGTCGAGGCGATTCGACGGACGTTCGAGGTGACTCTCTGAACGACTACTCGGCTTCGAAGGCCACGCTCGTCATCGTCCGCTCGACGGGCGGCGCGTTCTGAATCTTCTCGGCGACGACGTGCGGGAGGTCGTCCGGGTCGTCCAGGTCGAGTTGTGCGATGACGTCGTACTCTCCCGTGATGACGTGGGCCGACGACACCTCCTCGATTTCGGCGACTTCACGCGCGGCGTGCATCACGGACGTCGGTTCGGCGCGGATGTGAACGAATGCGTCCGTCATGCTATCGTCTACCACAGTAAGGCTGGTAGCTCTTTCGGGCGAAACGCTTCGAGAGAGATAGTCGAAGATAGAAGACTTATTCCGCTTTGTTACAACTTCCGGCCATGAACCCGGCGAGCGTCCTCCGAGCAGACGCCGTGGACGGACGCTCTCTCACGGAAGAAATTCGAATTCGCGGACGAAAGGCGCTCTCCCGTCGGGTCGGTATCGACACGCGAGCACTGGCCGCCCTCCGCATCTCGCTCGGCTTGCTGATACTCGCCGACCTCTTCGTTCGGTCGCGCGACCTAGTCGCCCACTACACCGACACAAGAGTTCTGCCGCGAACAGCACTCTACGAACAGTTCCCTGGTATCGCTCGACTCTCGTTTCACACCGTCTCCGGAACGGCGGGGGGACAGGCCGTCCTGTTTCTCGTCGCGGGTGGCTTTGCGCTGGCGCTCCTTTTCGGGTACCGGACGAGGCTCGTGACGCTCCTCTCGTTGGTGTTCCTGGTGTCGCTCCAGACCCGCAACCCAATCCTCCTGAACGCCGGCGATTCCGTCCTCCGACGACTCCTGTTCTGGAGTCTCTTCTTACCGCTCGGTGAACGCTGGTCGGTCGATTCCCTCCGTGCAGAGCGTCCACGGGGACGGGTGGCGAGCGTGGCGTCCGCCGCGCTGTTGCTCCAAGTGGTGCTCGTCTACACCATGAACGGCGCGTTGAAACTTCGAGGCGACCTCTGGGTCAGCGGTGACGCGATAGCGTACGTGTTCAGTCTCGACCAGCTCACCGTGTTGCTGGGAGGCGTGTTGGCCCAGTACCTGACCCTGCTCGGACTCTTCGACAGAGTCTGTCTCGTGTTGGTCATCTCCTCGGTCCTGTTGGTGCTCCTGACGGGGTGGTCGCGGGCCGCCTTTGCCTCGCTGTTCGTCGGGATGCATCCCGGAATGTTCCTGACCATGCGCCTCGGACTATTTCCGCTCGTCTCGATGGCTTCGCTGCTACCGTTCTTTCCCGGTGTGGTCTGGGAGCGAGTTGAGTGACACCACTCGTCCATCGAAGGAAGGTTCGACACTGGACGAGTGGGCGAGGGATTCGCCCGACTTGCTCCGGAACGCTCCCGGTTCGACGTTCCGCCGTCGGTTCACCAGTGGAAGCGTCGGCTCGCGTCCGTCGTCGTCGCCGTCTTCCTGACGTTCATCCTCGTCTGGAACGCTGCCGCGCTCGGCTACGCCGACCTGCCCGACAGCGTGGATTCGACCGTCGACCCCGGTGAACGGCGGTGGGACATGTTCGCCCCGGAACCACGGGGAACCGACGGCTGGTACGTCGTTCCCGGACGACTCGAATCGGGCGAGCAGACAGACGCCCTCCAGCGGTCGCCGGTGCGGTGGAGTAAACCCCCGGACGTTTCCGAGACGTTCCCCAGCCATCGGTGGCTGGTGTATCTGCTCGACCTCCAACGAGGTGAGAACGCTGACCTTCGCTCTCACTTCGCGGACTACCTGTGCCATCGCTGGAGCACGACCCACGAGGACGACCTGGTCTACGTCACTGTGTACTACGTCGAGCAGCCCACGCGACTCGACGGCCCCGAACCGACCCACAGGGTCGCACTCGTCCGACATTCGTGTTCTGCTGGCTGAGGCGTGCCGACGATTGCGTCCGTAACTTGACGGTCGATAGCGAAGCCGAGGTGAGAGAAGAGCCGTCGGCCACCGGGCGACCGACAGTCTCCAGCAATCGTCTTTGCCTTTCAGCAGGGCTGTCTACATCGTCGGGCGGACGAACTCCAGTGCCACGTCGAAGTGACGCTTCTCGATGACGATTTCGTCCGCTCGCCCGTTCGCCTCGTCCGGCCCCCACTCCTCGGCCGTCTCGCGGATGGCCCGCATCGAGGCGTTTCGAACGAGCGCTTCTAAATCTGCGCCGGTGTAGCCTTCCAGTTCTTCGGCGAGGGCGTCGAGGTCGACGTCGTCGGCCAGCGGTTTGTCGCTGGCGTGGACGGCGAGAATCTTCCGCCGGCCTGCCTCGTCCGGGGCCGGAATCTCGACGTGCGATTCGATTCGGCCGGGGCGCAAGAGCGCGGGGTCGAGGGCGTCCCGGCGATTCGTCGCCGCGAGGACGACGAGGTTCGGATTCTCCGTGAGACCGTCGAGTTCGGTCAACAGTTGCGAGACGACGCGCTCGGTCACCTCGTGTGACTCGCCGCGCTGGGACGCGATAGCGTCGATTTCGTCGAAGAACACGATGGCGGGCGAAGCCTGTCTGGCTCGTTCGAACACCTCTCGGACCGCCTTCTCGCTCTCGCCGACGTATCTATCCAGTAGTTCTGGCCCGGCGACGTGGACGAAGTTCACGTCGCTCTGGCCCGCTAGGGCGCGGGCCAGCAGCGTTTTGCCGGTGCCGGGCGGCCCGTAGAGCAACACGCCGCTCGGTGGTTCGGTGTTCGTCGCCTCGAAGAGGTTGCTGTAGGAGAGCGGCCACTCGACCGCTTCGATGAGCGTCTGTTTCGCTTCCTCCAGACCGCCGACGTCCTCGAAGGAAATCTCGGGCGCTTCCGCGACGAACTCGCGCATCGCGGAGGGTTCGACACTCGACATGGCGGTGTTGAAGTCCTCGCGGGTGACCTCAACCGAGAGGAGTGCGTCGTCGTCGGCCCCCGAGTCCCGCGCCCGACGGAGCGCGGCCATCGCTGCCTCAGTGACGAGCGCGTGGAGGTCCGCGCCCACGAAGCCGTGCGTGGTCGCGGCGAGGCGGTCGACGGCGATGTCGTCTGCGAGGGGCATCCCGCGCGTGTGGACCTCGAGAATTTCGCGTCGGCCACCCTCGTCCGGTGCGCCGATTTCGATTTCGCGGTCGAACCTGCCACCCCGGCGGAGCGCCGGGTCGATGGCGTCCACCCGGTTCGTCGCGCCGATGACGACGACCTCGCCGCGCGATTCGAGACCGTCCATCAACGAGAGCATCTGGGCGACGAGTCGGTTCTCCATGTCGCTTTCGTCGTCGCGTTTGCCGCCGAGACTGTCCACCTCGTCGAAGAAGATGATGGCGGGTGCGTTCTTCTCCGCCTCGGTGAAGATTTCGCGGAGACGCTCCTCGCTTTCGCCCTTGTACTTGCTCATCACCTCGGGCCCCGAGACGGAGATGAAGTGGGCGTTCACCTCGTTGGCTACGGCCTTGGCGATGAGGGTTTTCCCGGTGCCGGGCGGGCCGTAGAGCAAAACACCCTTCGGCGGGTCGATTCCCAGTCTGCGGAACAGTTCGGGATTCGAGAGGGGCAGTTCGACCATCTCCCGAACTCGCCTGAGTTCCTCGTCCAGTCCGCCGATATCTTCGTACGCCGCGCCGGTCACCTCGGTCAGTGTCGAGTCCCCGTCGTTCGATTTCGTGGGTGTTATCGAGTCCACGAGATTCGACAGAGACACCTGCACGTCGGTGTCAGTCGTGACTCGAACGGTTCCGTCCGGGTTGGTCTTCGAGACGACGAACAGACCAGCGTCGCCCAATCGCTCGATTCGGGCGCGCTCTCCCTCGCTCACGGGACGGTCCAGGAGTTCTCGCTTCGTGGCGGCTTCGAGGGTGTCCACGTCGTCCAGCGAGAAGTTCGCTTTCGGAACGACCGTGATGGATTTCGCGTCCGAAATGGAAATGGGTCGCACTGACACCCCGTCACCGATTCGAACGCCGGCGTTCGCCCGCGTCTCGGCGTCGATCTGGATGGTGTTCTCGGGGACCGTGCTCGCGGCGGGCCACACTTTCACCACCGTCGTCCGGTCGCCCTCGACGACGACGGTATCGCCGCTGAGCACCCCGAGACGCTGACGGGCCGCGTCGGCGATGCGAGCGATTCCCCGCCCGCCGTCGCGTTTTTCCGCGCCCCGGACGGTGAGCGTGACCGACGATTCGTTCGTCATGTCGCTTACTCGACCCCCGATAGCCTTCAGCGTTTCCCGGGGGGTAATGCCTTAGTGCGATGCAGACTTCTGCTCAATTATGGTGGCGATAACCGAGCGCGACGACATGACGTGGTACCGGTGTGAACAGTGTGGTCTAATGTTCGACGACAAAGAGGACGCGAAACAGCACGAAGCCAACTGCGACGCGGAAGACCCCTCGTACATCCAGTGAGCCAACTTTCGACTGCTCGCGTCTCCTCGTGCAAGCACAGCGTTGAAACGGATGGGGGGCGTCCGGTCGATATGGGAACTCGTACGACGATTGGCTGGTCGTTGTTCACCTCAGGTATCGTCACGCTCCTGTTGAAGTGGCTCCCCTACGATTCGCTCTACTGGGGAATCGGACTGCTCGTGCTGGGCGTCGTGGTGATGTCGCGGCGACTCGTGTAGGCTCACTCGCGTTCGGGTCCGGGGGATGGCCGTCCTCTCGAGAAATGTCGTTCTATCGCCAACTTCGCGCCGACGAACGAGGCGACGACGGTCAGGCCGAACCAGACGGAACCCCAGAAGACGATGGATTCGAACATAGATTCGGTCCGGAGGATGAGATAATAATCATTTCGGTCATTTCGACCGTTCGAATCCCGCGAGTTGCCGGTTTTCGGGACGTGCCCTTTCGTCCAGATATCGGAGACGCTCGCCACGACCCGGCAGTGCTCGGAGAGGAACTGGCGTGGCCGAAGAGCGAGTGACGCTGGACTCGTACCTTACAGGAGCGAGACGAGGTCGATAGATACTTTCGTAACGAAACAGTCGATGGAAAGCTATTTCAGCGCTTGTCACCCACGAACCGTACGAATGTCCCCGGAACGAACGGAGTTCTACCTCGTCGCCATCGTCGCCCTCCTCGCGGCCGTCACAGCCCTGCTCGCTGGCGTCGTCTCCCTCGGTACGCCAGCGATGGCGAGTTCGGCCCTCGTCTTCGTCGTGTTCGCGGTCGGCGGGGTCGTCGCGTACGACGTCAACCGACGCTCAGCCTAACCCCGCCCGCTCGCGGTGTTCTCGGGCCAACTCCTCCGCGTGGTCCCGCGACTGGCACGCTTCCCAGCGCACTTGCTCGGCATCGCTGTAGGTGAGGTGGGTCTTCAGTTCGTCGCGCAGGACACCGGAGCCGATCTCCTGAATCTCGCCGTCGGAACCGAGTTCGTACACGCCCCAGCGTTCCGGCGCGCGTCCGACCGTCCCCCTGTCGAGCGACTGCCAGCGTTTCGAGAGGGGCATTATTCGTCGGCGTCGCTCTCCGCTGACTCGGCGGCGTCCTCGTTCACGAACTCGAACGAGCGTTCGCCCATCTCGTCCTCTTCGAAGACGAACACCCGGCCACGGGCGATTTCGGGGTCGGCTTCCACCTCGACGGCGTACCCCTCCGAGCGCACCGTCACGCCGGGGAACAGTTCTTCTTCCTCGCCCGGTTCGACGAAGATTCGACCGACCCCGCTCGACTCGAGAATCTCGTCGTGGGTGTTGCGGTCGTTGACGTAGGTCATCACACCTTCCGTCTCGGTCGGGTCGGTGACGAGCACCTGCACGAGCTTCCCGGGGTGAGTTCGGAGAGTCCCTTGCACCTTCTTCGGTATCCCGTGGTAGAACACCTCTCGCCCGTCCGTGTACTCGACGACGATACCGTCTTCGGTGAGTTCGACGCCGAGTGTGTCCGGGGAGACGTCGTTTCGGACGCTCATATCGACCGATTGGCCGGGGAGGGGCAAAAGAGCCGCGTTCCGCGCCACACGCACCACACCAGTCTTCCCCTCCTACTCAGGAGTACGTTGACAGCAATATTTCGGAGAGAACTGGAAGATGTTCAATTTCTACTCGGTACGGACCTATCCGGATTCGAAATCGCCCACAGGAATGAAATAACTGGAACCTCTCGTTTCGGACGATGGAAACCCCCCTCATAGCGACGCGACTGGTCGCCGGATTACTGTTGATATTAACGAATGGCTACTTCGTCGCTATCGAATTCGCGCTGACGCGAGCCCGGCAGTTCTCCGAGAAAGAGTTTGTCGGCGACGGCCACCCCGCACTGGAGCGAGCGTGGGAGATGACTCAGAACCTCGAACTGTATCTCACAACCTGTCAGGTCGGAATCACCGCTTCGAGTATTGCAGTCGGGATCGTCGCCGAACCGGCACTGGCGGCCATCTTCGAACCACTGTTCGCGGGCTCCGGACTCGCAGGCATCGGTGCTGGCGCAGTCATCGCATTCCTAATCATCAACCTCGTCCACCTGACGCACGGCGAACAGACGCCGACCTACCTCGGCGTCGAGCGGTCGCGGATGGTCTGTCGCTACGGTGCGAGGCCGCTGTACTGGTTTCACTACGCAATCAAGCCGCTCATCAAACTCGGAGATTGGGTCGCAAAGTGGACGCTCAAACTGTTCGGCATCGAGATGACGGGTGCGTGGCTCGAAACTGAAGAGGACGCCATCGAATCGCGCGCCGACCTACACAAGGAACTCGGGTCGGTTCTCGAACGCGGCGACCTCCCCGAGGAGCGCCACGACGAAGTGATGAACGCGCTCAAAATCGGTGAAACACCGATTCGGAGCATCATGGTTCCGACCGAGGACATCATGGCGGTTTCGACGGAAGACTCCCTCGAAGAGAATCTAGAGCGCGTTCGAAACCATCCCCACACTCGCTTCCCCCTCATCGGGGAGTCGTTGGACGACTACCGAGGAAACGTCTACATGCCCGCGCTGTACCGCGAACACGACGCGCTCGAAGCGGGTGAACTGACGCTCGAAGATGTCTCACACCCGCCGATGACGATTGCGGCCAACACCACCATCAGCGACGCGCTCGATCTGTTGCAGATCGAAAATCAGGAACTCGCGCTGGTGATGGAAGACGGCGAGGTCGTCGGCCTCGTCACCGCGACGGACGCGCTCGAAGAGGTCATCGGCGACCTCCGCGACCCGACCGACGACCGGCCCGAATCGACTGCACAGTCCTGACGGGCACGAACTGCCACCACCGCCACGCTGAAGACGGCCCCTTGCCAACGCGAGAGCATGCACGGACGTGCGAGCGCCCCCGCCGCCGGGACGGTGCTCAACGCACTCGCCACGGGCACCGGGTCGGCGTTCGCCATCGACGTCGACACGACCGCCACAGTCGAACTGGACGGTTCCGGCGAGATACGCGGCGAAATCGCGGATGCGCCGACGGCCGACACCCGACTCGTCGAGCGATGTGTGGAACTCGTCCTCGAAACGCAGGACGTCGACCACGGCGCGACGGTTCGCACCGAGAGCGAGGTACCGATGGCCTCCGGGCTGAAGAGTTCGAGCGCCGCCGCGAACGCGACGGTGCTGGCGACCCTCGCTGCGCTCGGTGTCGAAATGCCCCGAGAGGACGCCTGTCGACTCGGCGTGCGAGCCGCACGCGACGTCGGCGTCACCGTGACGGGAGCTTTCGACGACGCCAGCGCCAGCATGCTCGGCGGCGTGACCGTCACCGACAACGAACGAGACGAACTGCTCGCCCGTGAGGAGGTCGAGTGGGACGTGCTCGTCTGGACACCACCGGAACAGGCGTTCTCGGCGGACGCGGACGTCTCGCGCTGTCGTCGAATCGCTCCCGTGGCCGAACTCGTGGCCGAACTCGCGCTCGACGGCGCGTACGGACGAGCGATGACGGTCAACGGATTCGCGTTCTGCGGTGCACTCGGATTTTCCACCGACCCACTGCTCGACGCCCTCCCGGACGTTCGGGGCGTGACGCTGTCGGGGACCGGCCCGAGTTTCGTCGCCGTCGGGGAGCGAGCAGATTTAAAAGGAGCGCGGGAGAGATGGGAGGCACGGGAGGGCACGACGTGGCTAACGACGACCCAGACAGACGGAACCCGAACGATATGACGCTCGCTGAGCTCCGCGAAGAGATAGAGTCCATCGACCGCGAGATAGTGGAACTCATCGCCCGCCGAACTTACGTTGCCGAGACGGTGGCGCAGGTGAAGGAAGCCGAGGACATCCCGACGACCGACGAGTCACAGGAACAGCGCGTGATGGACAGGGCGGGGGAAAACGCCGAACAGTTCGACGTCGACTCGAACCTGGTGAAGGCTGTCTTTCGCTTGTTGATAGAACTGAACAAGGTGGAGCAAAGGAGCAAGCGGTAGGGGAATTCTGGTCTATAAGGCCTTGTATCGATGGTTGGGGCCCGAACTCTTCTCCCGGTAGCTACTCTATTTTTCGTTGCTCGGTAATCCGGGCTCCACCGAGTGAACTCGATGAGTACGTACGAGTGATGTGCCGCGCCTCGTTGAGGCCGATACCGAGGAGTATCCCACCGACGAGGGCGAGCGCGATGGTGTGGACCGATGGCGGAACTGTTCCCGATACGGCGACTCCGACGATGGCACCGACGGTGAAGCCGGCCTGAACCAGGACGACTGCCCCGGCGATTCGGAGACGGTGTGGGGCGTACAGGCCTCCGACCGCGATCGTTTCGAAAGCCGTGTGGCCGGCGATGACGACCGCACCGAGCAGTCCCACAGCTGCGCCGGAGCTGTAGAGCCCTCCGAGCACGATCCCTTCGAGCAGGCGGTGCGTAGAGACGGCACCGAGTGAGAGATTCGCGTGAGAGCGGTGGTCCCGCCGATCGGACGTGCGACTGTTCACGGCCAACCGTACGGAGAGTAACCCGACGATTCCACTCCCAATACCGAGTGAGAGACTCCTCGAGATCGCGGTTCCCGAGAACGTGATTCCGAGGATGACGAGCAAGAGCCCGAGGCTGACACCTGACGGGTGGGTTCCCTCGGTCCTGTGCGTCTCGTTTCTGCCCCGAACGATGACGACGCCCCCGACCAGGCCTGCGACGATTGGTAAGCCGAGTACGACCGCGAATGTGACGGGAGCGCCACCGTGTCCAGCCGTTCCGTGCGCGTGCGCCGGTGTAACTCCAACGACGAGGGCAACGAACCAGACCGTGAGACGAACGAGGAGTCGCTTCACATCGTAGTGTCGGTCCCCCGATCGTTGACAGCACCGAGGCGCCGGTCCATCACCGGCTGTCGCGGATGGTGATCGCGGCTCTATGTGGGTAGTCATTTCCGTGGATTCCAAATCATCTCTGTCAGTACGTCGGTCCCTACCTCGATTCGGCAGTTCGTCTGTGGCCTCGCAATACAGCACAGCAGGTAGCCCGCCTCCACGTGTCGTGGCTTCAACGCCCGCGGTGGGCGTCCGTACGAGATGCGCCCCTCGATCAGTCGTCCGACGCAGGTCCCACATGCGCCTGTCCGACACCCGAACGGCAGGCCGATCTCTGCGGCGTCAACCGCTTCCAAGACTGTCATTCCCTCGGTCGCTTGCACTGTCGCCTCCCGCCCGTCCTGCCACACCACGGTGAGTTCGTGAGGCGAGGACATCGCCCTACTGCCAGACGTCGCTCGTGCAGTCACCGTCGGGCCACCGGATCTCGTGGGCGCGAGCCGGGCCTTCGGGGAGTTCGCCGAAGTCGACGAGGAAGTCCTCGTCGAGCGTCAGCGTCCCCTTCCGGGGATCGACGTCCGCCTTCAGCATCACCGAACCTTTCTCCTGTTCCTCGGGGAAGAACTGGTTGTCCCACGTCGAGTACAGCGAGGTCGTCCAGTAGAGACGCTCGCCGTCCAGCGAGAGCTGGAGCATCTGCGGTCCGGCCACGAGTTCGCGGTCCTGGACCTTCCGGATGTCACCGAAGTACCCGCCGATGGAGAGCGAGTCAACCTTCCGTGGCGTCTTGGGATCGGAGATGTCGTACATCCAGACCTCGCCGTGGAGCCAATTGCTCCCGAAGAGGTACCTATCGTCCATCGAGATCAGGATGTCGACCGGGAGCGCCGGGACGGGCATATCCCAGGCCTCGTGCTCGCCTGGCTCGAAGTCGATGACCTTCTCAGCACGGTACTCGCCGTCGTCTTCCCAGAAGTGGAAGACATTCGACGAGAGCGCGGCGTTGACGTAGCCGTGGACGGACTCTGGGCTGTGCAGGAAGCGGGTCTCCAGGGGGACCAGCCCCTCTTCGCCCAGGTCGATGGTTTGCTCGACAGTCCGCTCCGACCAGTTCCAGACGTGCAGCCGGTGGCCGTACTTGCCGGCCTCGACGTCGTCCATGTCGAACCCCGCTTGGTAGGTGCGCGGGGCCGCCCACTCAGAGGAGACCATCACGTCGTGGCGCGGCTGGTACCAGAAGTCGTAGTTGAAATCGATTTCGCCGGGCGGGTCCCACCGTCCCTCGATTTGGAAGTTGTCGTTCAGCTCTAAGAACCCACCGGGGAGGTCGCCGTCCGCGTTCCCAGTCATACTGATGAGGATCTTGCCGTCAGGGACGCAGTGGACGGTGTGCGGCCCGGAGAGGTCGTACTCGTGGACCTCCTCTGGGTTGACGACCGTCGTGAGCTCCGGATGTCGCCTGTTCGTCGTGTCCACGACGTGGATTCGTCCCGAACGGTTGCCCGGCACGACCAAATGGCGCCGTTCCAACCCCTCGACGTGACACGACGACGAGCAGGCGTTCCACCCGAAATGGTGGAGCTCGTCGCCCCTGGTCGGCATTTCAACTCGGTCGACGATCTCTTGGTAGGTGTCCGAGTCCGGTTTGAGATCGACTACTGCGATGAAATCCGGTGCATCGACGTCGCTGCCGGTATACAGCCCGATTACGTAGGCAACCGTCTCGGGCGTCGATTCTTCGATGGCGGCCTGGGGCGTCGCGTAGCCTGGCCCGTCCATTCCATGGTCGTGGTGTTGGTGATCAGTTGCCATGGCCTATTTCCTCCGCAAGTAACAATCCCGCCGGGAACCCGATATACACTCGCGCTGGGAGTCCTACACGGTGTGGGAAATGCACAGGGCGTGAGCCTCGCTTCGAAGGCAGGTCGATCGACGAGCTCGCCAATTTCATTTGCGATGGCACTCGACGGGGGCCACCCTCTCATCGAAGAACGACTCTCCCATCGCAGACGATTAGGGACCAAAGGACCGTAGACCGGGAGACGGTACGGTGCCACCATCTAGACGCCGCAACTGAATACGGAAAAGTCCGAATGGATGGTTTCACAACAAAGACAACACGGCTCAGCCGGTCGGTTTGAGCACGCGCCACATGACACTGGGACGAAGCAGTGAGGTTGGTGGCCGCTCCATCACGACCGTCTGGTAGAAGGCATGCCGCAACTCGCCGTCGGTGTGTGCCTTCCGGGTCAGTCGGGACAGATACCGGTTGAAGAGATCGGTGCCCCGAGGTTTTGGGCCGGTGGTTTGGGCGAATCCAAAGTCGGCACCGACCGCCATTGTCCACGCGATGTCGATCACCGCTTCGGCGCGATCGAAAAAGCGCAGGGCAACCTCCTCGCGGCCTCCCGTAGCCAGCGTGTGGTGAAGCACCACGGCCTCGAGCGCGGCAACCGACATCCCCTGAGCGTAGATCGGATTGAAGCTGGCGATCGCATCGCCGATGACGATCAGGCCGTCGGGAAATCTATCGAGATCCTCGTATCGATACCGGCGGTTGGACGGGATTGGATAGTGCTCGATGTCCTCGGAAGCCCGCGGATGATCGTCGAGCAGCCGCTTCAGCTCGGGAGTCGGGAGGCTCGCTGCGAATTCCACGTAGCCATCGATAGTCCTTGGGGGATGGTCGCCGTGCATACCGTGGATGTTCACTAGCCAGCGATCGCCTTCGACCGGGAATGCTGCGCCACCGCGGGTACGGGGCGGCGAGACTGGCACGTACAAAACACGGCGGTCGTTGGGAGGCCGCTCGATGAGGGTGCTGCTGTAGACCAAGTCAATATTTACCTCATCGAGGACGGGCGGCGTGTAACCGTGGTTCTCCAACCACTTCGGCGTCCGACTCGTCCGACCGGTGGCATCGACGACCAGATCGGCACGAATCTCTTCCTGATTGGTATCCCTTCCTCGAACGACGACACCGTCTACGGTCGTAGCTGTGTCGTTGAGCAAATAGTCACTGAACTGGCACCCCGAGCGGATACGGACTCCGTCGAGATCGGCGACGCGCCGCCGTACGATCAGTTCGATCAGCGACCGACTGGCAAAGTACATCAGTTGCCGTGTTGGACCGTCGGCGACGAAATCACCCTCGTCGAAGTATTTGAAGTCGCTCGCTCCATCGACGAGTAGTCCACCAGCCGAAACGAGGTTCTCACCGTATCCCGGAAACAGATCTTCTAGCGTCGCCCGTCCTGCCTCCAACAGTACGTGTGGCTGGCGGGCTTGCGGTACCCCGTCACGTGGCTCCGGCGTATCGGGCATCGGGTCCCGGTCGATGACGGTGACCCTTTGGAATCCATCATGTAGGACGCGGGCCGCGAATAGGCCGGCCATGCTTGCGCCGACTACTACCGCATGACTACCGATAGCAGCGTGCTGGTCGCTGTCGTACCGTGGAACGGTTGCTAAGGTCATATCGGATGAATCCGCCGACCTATTCCCCGACATGCGGTCTTCCTAGGTGAGGAACGTGCGCAGGAGAGTCCCCGTCCCCAAGTTGGCGGACCGACCTGTGGATTTGGTCGTTCGTTTCCGTGGCCATAGCTCCGTTTCAGGGTTTCCACTAGGGAACCACATCTGGACGAGCGCCGTGTTCGCTTCTTCTGCCGGGTTACAATTCGGTGTCGCATGGGTTTCCCGTTACGAGTGACCCACCCACACGCGGTATAGATTCGCGCCGGGAATCTCACACCCCGTGAGCGACGCTCATGCCGTGAACACGGCTGGGTCGAGCCGCTCTCCATCGTCGCGGAGGTCGTCGATGGTGGACTCGGCCCACGAGCGGACCGCCTCGTCGTCGGTCTCGATCACCGCGAGCGGTGCGCCCTGACCACCCGACAGGCACAGGAGCACCACGTCGTCGACGATGAACACGGTGGACGGGATGTCGCCGTTATACACGTAGACCTCGGAATGGCCGGTTTCGATCATTTCTCGTGCCTGTTCGATCATCTGCGGGTCGGTTCCGAAGCTCTCGAGCGCTCCATTATCGAGCACGCCTTCGAGTTCGAGGCCGTCATCGACGATTCCCCGCCAGCACTCGTCCATGACGCCTGGAAGCACAGAATATGTAATGAGTCGGACGCGGTCGGCAGCTCGGATGCGTTTCGAGATGTGGGCCGTTGGAGCGAGGGCGTTACGTTTCGTCGATCGAATAATCTTCGAGCCAACGAGACTCCTTAGGTCGAAACCGAACCCCTCATCTGGGAACCACTGCGCCACCTCATTGAGTGCAGGAACCGGCTCAAACAGCTCCAAGACGTTCATTATTTCCCGCGAGACGTATGTGCCGAGTTGGGTCGTCTGGTACTGTCGGTCTTCCTCACGGACCCATCCTCGCTCCTCGAAATCCTCGAGGATACGACCGAGGGTGGCTCGCGTTACGCCAATCGAGTCCTCCAATTCGTATCGTCCTATCGGGCCCCGGGTCAGCGCGTCGAGAACGTTTACCCTGTTCGGCGACCGCGCGAGAAATTCGATTTCCTCCAGCGGAGTTCCCGGTGCGCCATAGGAGGGCATGGTGTATGCTACCAAGTTCGAGACGTTCCGATTTAGACTTTCGCATCTTCGGGTTTGCAGCCGAGACCCGCGTCGAACGCATCCAGCTCGCGAACGTCATAATGAATCCGAGAGCGTGCTATACCCTAACAGTACAGTTATGCAATCATCGACCGTTGTGATTTTCATGTTCACTCCGCTCGAGGACATCCGCTTTCTAGCGGACTCGGAGAACCGATTCACTGCGCTCGAAGCCCTCGCGGCAGGCCCCCAAACGAGGTCGGAATTACGGAGCGCAACCGAGGCCTCTAAAGCCACGATCAGTCGCCTCCTCGGCGATTTTGAGAGTCGGGGCTGGGTAGCGAGGGATGGGAATCGATACGCGTTGACCCCGCTCGGAGAATACGTCTCGAGTTCGTTCGTCAACCTCTACGACCACATGACGACCGCCAGCGATCTGCGAGAGCTACTCCCGTGGTTTCCGCTGGAGGAGCTGGACTTCGGGTTAGACCTCGAGGTCTTGACCGGGGCCAGGATCACCGCGGCGACTCCCGACAACCCGATGGCGCCAGTGGCCCGTGTGCTGGATATCGAGCGTGAGTCGACCTCGACGAACACACTTGCAGATCGGCTTCCCGAGCCGTGCATCAAAGCGAGACACGAGGCAGTGGTCGGCGGTACGCAGACGTGCGAGCTAGTGACTACGCCAGAGGTGATCGAGTCGGTGATGACGTCTTCCTATGCCGATAAGTTCGAGGAGATCGTCGCCGCCGACCGCTCCACAGTATTCGCATACGACGGTGACGTCGAGCCTGGTGGCATCTACGACGGGACGGCCTACCTGATTGTCGCCGACGATCGGGACGTCAATGTCGGCGTGATCGAATCCGACGATCCCGACTTCGTCGATCGGCTCTCTGAGACGTTCGAGGAGTACCGGGAGGGGGCGATCCGACTCACCGAGTCGGCGTTGGAGAACGACCAAGAATCCGTTTGGGCGGAGCCGTAGCAGCGGCGGCCCCGAGGTGACGGACTCGTGACGGGGGACCCGAGCCCCAGGGGGACATTTGTCCGGGTAACCAGACTGCCCGAGACAGCCTTACGAACAGGCCTGTCTCTGTCCGCGTCGAAGTACGGACGCAGGGCGGAGTACGTGTTGCACGGTGTGAAACGGTTCCATCAGATGCCTATACCGTTGTCACGAACGAAGTCGCTCCACGGGAACAGAACCTGACCAGCCGACAACACCAACTACGACGAATCATGGCACTCGACCAAGAACGATTGCACCAACACGTACAGACAGCCCTGACCGACTTCGGAGCGACGGCGCACGCACCGCTGGTCGTCATTGGCGACGAACTCGGGCTGTACGAGACCCTCGCCGATACGGGGCCGCTCACGTCCGTCGGACTGGCCGAGGAGACCGACACCGCCGAACGGTACGTCCGCGAGTGGCTGCGCTCCCAGGCCGCCGGCGGGTACGTCACCTACGACCCCGAGACTGACCGCTACAGCCTCACTCCCGAACAGGCCGCTTTGCTGGCCGACGAGAACAGCCCGGCGTTCATGGTCGGTAACTTTCGGGTCGCTCTGTCGGCGGCCAAGATCGAATCACAGCTCGCAGAGGCGTTTCGAACGGGCGAGGGTGTGGGCTGGCACGAACACGACGCGGACCTGTTTCACGCCATCGAGTACTCTTGGCGCCCACAGTACGCGGCGAACCTCGTCGACAACTGGATTCCCGCGCTCGACGGCGTGGACGCAACGCTCGAAACCGGCGGACACGTCGCTGACGTGGGGTGTGGCCACGGCGCCTCGACCGTCTTGATGGCCGAGGCATACCCCGAGTCGACGTTCGTCGGCATCGACAACCACGAACCGTCGATCGCGGAGGCCCGGAAACGAGCCGAGGAAGCCGGCGTCGCCGACCGCGTGAGCTTCGAGGTGGCGACGGCCAAGTCGTACAACGGTTCGAGGTACGACTTCGTGGCCACATTCGACGCCTTCCACGACATGGGCGATCCCGTAGGCGCGGCGGCGCACGTCCGTGATACGCTCACTAACGACGGCACGTGGATGATCGTCGAGCTGTTCGCCAACGACAGCGTGGAGGACAACCTCAATCCGATGGGCCGGGCGGCCTACTCGATCTCGACGCTGATCTGCACGCCGGGTGCACTTGACCAGGAGGCCGAGCGTGTACTGGGTGCGCAGGCCGGCGAGGCGGGTATCCGGGACGCCGTGACCGACGGTGGCTTTACACGGTTCCGCCGGGCGGCTGAGACGCCACTGAATCTCGTGTTCGAAGTTAAACCGTAGACCGCGAAGAACGGATGAATGGTTACCAGCGCAGGCGGGACGAAGCATCCGTTCGCCGCGAAGCGCTTGACCACTTGATAGGGCCGTGAGAAAGTATCCACCGAGATCTGCTCAATCTATTACTAACGGTGTTACCTACGCATGGCCCGATGAGACATGAATTGAAATGAAATCGAAACCGGATTACACGGACAGAATCGACCTCGAAAGCCAACGATGCCTCCTCGGCTCAAACTTGACCCACCGGTTGTGGGGACGGGCGTGGCCGTCATGACGCTAGGAACCGTTCCTCCGTACGATTCCGACCGGATTGCCGAGAGAAGGGGCCACGCCGTGGTCGTCGGAGCAAGCATGGCGGGGCTCCTAGCAACCCGGGTCTTACGTGACCGATTCGAGACGGTCACCCTCATCGAAAAAGATCCGCTCCCCGACGAGGCAGTTCCCCGCCCGGGCATCCCGCAGGGCCATCATATTCACGCGATGCAGAAAGCCGGACAGGCCACGCTGGAGGATCTCTTCCCCGGCTACAGCGAAAACGTGACCGAAGCTGGAGGACTGTTGCTCGATTTTACAAGTGACATCGAGATATACCAGAAGGGGGGTATCCTTGCAAAGGGACCCACCTGCATCCCCCAATACAATCGCTAGTTGTCCACTCTGGCTCAAGAGACCAGTTGCTGACACGTAGTAGTCAGAATGAGGCGACTGAATCAGTCGCCTGATTCAGCCGCTGTCCGGATTGGTGCGTAATGAGGCTACC